>JAISWP010000126.1 GCA_031271065.1 Synergistaceae bacterium | reverse complement strand
GCCGCCGTGAGGCGCCCTGCCCGGGACGGTCAGGTCGAAACTCTCCGATACGGCGTTTGCGGCCAGCTGTATCGCCTCGTTTCGTTCCTCGATGATCCTGAGGAAATATTCCTTGAGTTCGTTGGCGAGCCGTCCAATCTCAGGGCGCTCTGATATATCGGCCTTGGGTATTTCTTTCAAGATATCTGTCAAGGCGCCATGTCTGCCGACGAGCGAGGCCTTTACGTCCTGAAGCTCCGCCGCTGTCCGCGCTTTTGCTATCTTCTCTTCTCCGGACGCCCGGAGAGAGCTGAACTTGTCACGCATACATGTTCCTCCCATCGAGAGCGGTTCCCGCTTGAATTGTCAGGAAGTTTATAATGATCGAGTTCCTGCCGGACAATGTGGCAGGAACTCGACGGTGTTCACATCCGGCGGGCGGATTTGCCCGAATTACGCCGCCAAAGCCTCGCGCGCCTTTATGACGAGCTGCGCGAATGCCTGCGCGTCGTTGACCGCAAGATCGGCCAGCATTTTGCGGTTGATGCTGATATTGGCTTTTTTGAGACCGTTGATGAGCGCGCTGTACCGCATTCCGTTAGCGCGCGCCGCCGCGTTGATGCGCGTTATCCACAGTTTGCGGAAATCGCGTTTCCTGAGCTTGCGGTCGTGGAACATCCTGGTCAGGGATTTCAAGTAAGCCTCGCGGGCCCTGCGATACACGTTCTTTTTCCGGCCCCAGTATCCTTTGGTTATGGAGAACAGTTTTTTAAGTTTTCTTCTGCTAGCGCTTGAACCTTTTACACGCATTTAAAGTCACACCCCCTGGTTAATCGACGTCAGGCGTAAGGCAGCAGGCGTTTCATGTGCGCCTGGAAAGCCGGCGAGACGACTCCCTTTCTGCGGAGAGTCCTCATGCGGCGCTCGCCCTTGTTAACCAGTATGTGACGGCGTCCGCTTTTCTGATATACGATTTTGCCGGAGCCTGTCACATTGAAACGTTTTTTAGTCCCCGAATGGGATTTCATCTTTGGCATAACGCATACTCCTCCTAGTTGACCGTATCCGCCTGCTCGGCTTTTTTCTCCGGCGCGGCCGCCTGCTTCGGTTTTTCCGGCTTCGGCACCGCGGCGCCCGCTGCGGCGGGGCAGACCATCATCCTCATGTACGAACCTTCCATCCGCGGTTCCGTCTCGATCTTGCCTATCGGTTCGATATCGGCCCGAACCCTGTTCAGCACCTCGCGCCCTCTGTCCAGGAACGCCATCTCCCTGCCTCTGAAGAAGATCGAGACCTTGACCCTGTGGCCGTCGGACAGGAAACTCCGAATCGCCTTGACCTTGAAGTCATAATCGTGCTGGTCTATCTTCGGACGCATCTTCATCTCTTTCACAGTCTGATTTTTCTGCTTCTTGCGAGCGTCCTTGTCTCTTTTCTGCTGCTGAAAACGAAACTTCCCGTAGTCCAAAATACGGCAGACCGGCGGATTTGCCAGCGGCGCAACTTCCACGAGATCCAGGTCGCGCTCCTCGGACATGAGGAGTGCTTCCGCAGTCGGAACTACTCCGATTTTATTCCCCTGATCGTCGATTAATAGGACCGACGCAGCCCGGATTTCGGAGTTCACGCGCGGTTCGTCGTCTTTGTTGACCGGTGCGCTGCTAATTTTCAACCACCTCCAGTGATTATTAAAAATGCGGGCGTAACGCACAATGCGCCACGCCCGCAGAAAAACTTCGGCATACTGACCCGACAGCCGAAGCCGGCGGGTGAGAGGCGCATCCTCTTCTTGCCTTGCACAGTTAAAGGATTATAAACCATATCTCTTAATTGCGCAAATTTTTTGTCCCTCCTGCCCTGAAATCTCCGAAATTATCCTCGGGCCGTGCGCAAACCCGCGGATCAGCTTTAACAGAGTATTTTTCATAGAGCCATTGACACGTATCAAAAAGAACTATATACTGCAAATACTTCTTAAATATACTATAAAGTGAATATAAATAATATATAACATTCTTCAAAATACCACAAATTTCCACATTTGGGAGGGTTTGTTTATGGGGAAGTACGTCATGGTCATTGATGAGGGCACCACCGGAACGAGAGCTCTGCTTTTCGACAAGGCGTTCAAGATAGTGTCCGAAAGCTATGCGGAGTTTACCCAGTACACGCCGAGCGAGGACAAAGTCGAGCACGACGCCGAGGAGATCTACGGCAAGACCATTCAAATGTGCAGACAGGCCATCGAGAGGGCGGGGGCGTCCGTTTCGGACATCGAGTGCATCGGAATCACAAATCAGCGGGCTACCGCCGTCGCGTGGAACAAAAAGACCGGCAGGCCGATCCACAACGCGATAGTGTGGCAGGACAACCGCTCCGCGAGGAGATGCGCGGAACTCAACGCCAGCGACTGGGGCGTCAGGTGCAAGGAAAAGACCGGCTGGGTGATCAACAACGTCTACTCCTCGCTGATGCTGGAATGGATGAAGCAGAATGTGGAGGGAGCGGCCGCTCAGTTCGAGAGCGGGGATGTCATTTTCGGCACGATCGACTCGTGGCTGATATGGAAGCTGACGGGTGGAAGGGTTCACAAAATCAGCTTCTCAAACGCCTCCGTGACGGGGAGTTTCGACCTGCGCGCCGGCGAATGGTACTGGGAGTTCCTCGATTACCTGGGCCTTCCTCATTCGCTCTTTCCCGAAGTGACAGAGGACTCCGGCGACTACGGCGAAACGTCCCCTGAAATTTTCGGCGCCTCCATACCAATTGCGGGCAGCATCGCTGATCAGCACGCCGCCCTCTACGCTCAAGGCTGCAAGAGCGTCGGCATGGCGAAGCTGACGAACGGGACCGGATCGTTCCTCGACGTGAACATCGGAGAGAACTGCTTCGTGGCCCCCGGCGGCATCAACACGGTGATAGCGTGGAAGATAAAGGGCAAGGCGTGTTACGCCATGGAAGGCTACGCCGCCGTGACCGGATCTGCCGTGCAGTGGCTTCGCGACGGACTCGGCGTCATAAAAAGCTCCGGGGAGATAGTGGAGCTTGCCCGGAGCGTCCCGAAAACAAACGGTCTCTATTTCGTGCCCGCCCTTGGGGGGCTCGGCGCGCCTTACTGGGATCAGTTCGCAAGGGGCATAATCGTGGGCATCAGCCGGGGAACCACCAAAAAACATATCTGCCGCGCCACCCTGGAATCGATCGCCTACTCCGTGAGGGACATCACGGAAGCCATAGCGGATGCGACCGGCAGCCGCGTCACGGACATCAGCATCGACGGCGGAGCTTCGAAGAACAATCTCCTGGCGCAGCTTCTCTCGGACATAATAGACGCGAACATCAGAAGACCTGCCTCGATAGAGGCGACCAGCCTGGGCGCGGCTCAGATGGCGGGCCTGCATACCGGTTTCTGGCAGGAGAAGGACTTCGACGTCTCCATAGAGTACGACGGGCATTTCAAGCCGGAGATTTCAGAGCAGAAGAGGACCGAAGGGTGCGCACAGTGGCTCGACGCCGTCGAAAGAAGCAAGGCCTGGGTTAAAAAATAATGCGCGGTATGAACGTCGAGATTCGCGACGGAACAGCCTTCATAGGGGGAGATCTGAGCGACTGGGGCGCGGTCGTGGACCTGGGGCACAGTCTCTGCGCGAAGCCGGGCGTGACCAACGCGGCGATCGAACGCCCTGACCTGGCGGAGCGCGATCTGTCGCCATATCTCGCAATGGACGACGTCGACGAGGCCGACGTCGTCGTAATAGGCGGCGGCATCTCCGGCTGCGGTATCGCCAGGGAGCTTCGCAGACACGAGTGCAGCGTTCTTCTTCTGGAAAAGAGCTCCGACATATCCGAAGGAACCACCAAATCCAACAACGGGATGATCCATTCCGGTTACGACTCGAAGCACGGTTCTTTAAAAGCCAGCCTCAACGTTGCGGGGAATGCCCTTTACGGCGAATTGGCGGAGGAACTCGGGTTTCGCTTCAACCGGACCGGATCGTTCGTCTGCGGATACGACGCCGCGGATGAAAGTATAATAGCCGGCTATCTCGAAAACGGGAAAAAAAATTCCGTGCCGGGCATCGAGATACTGGACGGCAGAAGATCCCGCGAGATAGAGCCGGCTATGGCCAGGGACGTGGCGTTCACGCTCTGGACGCCGTCGGCGGGATATGTGGAACCTTACGAGGCCGCGCTGGCCTTTATGGAGAACGCGGTTCAAAACGGCGCGCGGCTCCGGCTGAACTGCGAAGTGACTGGATTTGTATTCTCCGCGGACGGAGGAAGCATCTCGAAGGTGCTGACCACCCAGGGCGCGATATGCTGCGGGCACGTCGTAAACGCAGCGGGACTCTATGCGGACGACATAGCGTTCCTGGCGCGCGACGGGTTTTTCTCGATACACCCGAGAGGGGGAGTGCTCGTCATATTCGACAGATTGAAGCCGAGCCTCCTTAAGACATACCTGGGCGTCGCCCCGAAAAATTACACTAAAGGGGGCGGCCCCATGATGACGCCTCAGGGAACGATGCTGTGGGGACCTTCCGCCGACGAGCGCTCCGACAAGGAGGACCTTTCCGTGGACGAGGAAGGGCTTCGATTTGTCGTCGAGAAGGGAGTGAGGCTGCTCGACGGCATGGACGCAGGCGGCGTGATAACGTACTTCGCCGGCAACAGGGCGTGCACCTTCAACGAGGATTTCGTCGTATGCAACTCCAGGAGGGTGGACAACCTGACCCACGCCGCCGGCATACAGTCGCCGGGGGTCGCGGCGTCCCCGGCCATTGCCCGGATGACGTCAGAACTGGTCGTAGAGCGGAGAAAGTACGGACTCAACGAAAAATTCAACCCCGTACGCCGGCCTGCAGTTCCGTTCCGCGAGACGGACATGGGCGAAATCGGCGGGGAAAACGTGATATGCAGGTGCGAGACCGTGACGGAACGGGAGATAGCGGGAGCAATAGGCGGCGCGGTCCCGGCCCGAACGGTCGACGCTGTAAAAAGGCGGACAAGGGCCGGAATGGGCAGGTGTCAGGGCGGTTTCTGCGGTTCCCGCGTGATAAGGATACTGGCCCGCGAGCTGGGGATCGACCCCGCGGAGGTGACGATCAAAGGTCCCGGAACGAACCTCCTGATATCCAGGACGAGGAAATAGGAGGATGGGACAGTGAAAGAGAGGACGGCGGACATTGCGGTCATAGGCGCCGGCCCGGCGGGGATGGCTGCGGCGCTGCGCGCCTGCGCCCTTGGAGCGGAGACGGTTCTGATCGAACGTGATGCGGCCCTCGGCGGCATACTGAACCAGTGCGTCCACGACGGATTCGGCCTCCTGCGCTTCAATAAGCAGATGTCCGGGACTCAGTACGCGCAGGTATTCGCCGATATGGTGCATGAAAAGCCCATTGACGTAATGGCTGGGACAATGGTTTTGAAACTCGGCGCCGGTGAAAACGGCGGAGACATGCAGGGCAGACCGCTGCTTAACGCCACCGGGGAAAAAACGGGAGGGACTTTGATCAGAGCCGGCGCCGTCATACTCGCTATGGGCTGCAGGGAGCGCACGCGCCAGCAGGCGGGCATACTGGGTTCTCGCCCGGCCGGGGTCCTGACGGCCGGAGCGGTTCAAAAGTACATAAACATCGAAGGCTATCTTCCGGGGCGCAGAGCGGTAATTCTCGGCTCAGGCGACATAGGGCTCATAATGGCCCGGCGTATGACGCTGGAAGGCATCGACGTCGCGGGAGTCTACGAGATAATGCCGTCGCTGGGAGGGCTGCGCCGCAACGCGGTGCAGTGCCTCGACGACTACGGTATCCCTCTGCGCCTTTCGTCCACGGTGACTCGGGTCCACGGCCGCAGGATGGTCGAAGGGGTAACCGTGGCGGACGTGGACGGCGCTAAACGCCCGATTCCGGGAACCGAGGTTTACGTGCCCTGCGATCTGCTCGTCCTCTCGGTGGGGCTGATACCGGA
>JAISWP010000078.1 GCA_031271065.1 Synergistaceae bacterium | reverse complement strand
GAAACGGGTTTTACCTTACGACCCCGATATACTACGTCAACGACGTACCGCACATAGGGCACGCGTACACGACGATCGCGTGCGACGCGCTGGCGCGGTGGCACAGGATGCGCGGAGACGACACCCGTTTTCTGACCGGGACCGACGAACACGGTCAGAAGATACAGCAGGCGGCGGAGAAACGCGGCATGCAGCCGATAGAGCTCTGCGACGAGGTTGTGGTGAACTTCCGCAGACTGTGGGAAGCGCTGAATATCTCCAACGACGACTTCATCCGCACCACCGAGGAGCGTCACATAAAGGTGACTCAGTATTTCTTCAGGACGCTGATGGAGCGCGGAGACATATACAAGGGAAGTTACGAGGGCTGGTACTGCGTCCCCTGCGAGACCTACGTGCCGGAGGCCCAGATAGGAGACGAGCGTCTCTGTCCCGACTGCGGGCGTCCTCTGGTCAGGATGTCCGAGGAGAGTTATTTCTTCCGTCTCTCGAAATACCAAAACGATCTCGTGAAGCACTATGAGGAGCACCCCGGCGCTATAATGCCGAAGGTCCGTTACAACGAGGTCATGAGTTTCATAAAGAGCGGGCTTCAGGATCTTTCGATCTCCCGCACCACCCTGAAATGGGGCATACCTGTGCCGGGAGACGAGCGCCATACTGTCTACGTCTGGCTCGACGCCCTCATCAACTACATATCCGCCGCCGGCTATCCGGTTCCCGGCGATAAGTGGGAGACCTGCTGGCCTCATGTCCGCCACATGGTCGGCAAGGACATAATAAGGTTCCACGCGGTGATATGGCCGGCAGTGCTGATGGCGATGGACCTCAATCCGCCGGTGCGGGTATTCGCTCACGGCTGGTGGACAGTGGAGGGAGACAAGATGTCCAAGTCGAAGGGCAACGTGGTCGATCCCTTCGAGATGGTCAGCGTCTATGGCGCCGACGCCTTCCGCTATTTTGTCCTGCGGGAGGTGCCCTTCGGCAGCGACGGGGACTTCTCCGAACACGGCATGATGAACCGGATCAACTCGGATCTCGCGAATGACATAGGCAACCTGCTGAACCGCACCCTCCAGATGATCGAAAAGTACAGGGACGGCAGATTGCCCCCCAACTCCGTGTTCGAGCGTGCCCGCGACGTGGACGCGGCGCTCGGGGACCTGGCGGCGGAGACCCTCAGGGATATGGATTCCCAGATGGACGACTTTGCCCTCGACGCGGCCCTCAAAACGCTCTGGGCTCTCATAGGGGCCGGCAACAAATATATAGACGAGACCTCTCCCTGGAAACTGGGCAGGGACGACCCGGACGACAGGCTCGACGTGGTCCTTCGCACGCTGTGGGAGGTGCTGAGGCTCGCCGCGATCCTGGTCTGTCCATTCATGCCCGAAGCCGCGGCTAAGATTCAGAAACAGCTCGGGCTCTCCGGCGATATTTCCCGGGAGCGTCACGGCGAATGGGGCTGGGGAAGTTACGGTGAGCCGGTCACGGTGAAGAAGGGGGACGTGCTCTTCCCCAGGATAGACGTGGTAAAGTGGAAGGAGGGGTACGACGCCCGCCTGATGGCCCGTCTTGCCGCGCTGAATCCCGAGTCGGTCCAGCCAGGCGTCAAAATAGACACGGAGCATCTGCCGCAGATCGAGCTCGACGACTTCAAAAAGCTGGAGATAAGGGTTGCGCGGATAGAGAGCGCCGAGGCGGTGGAACATGCCAAAAAACTCTGCAAGCTGGGGCTCGATCTGGGTTTCGAAAAGCGCGTGATAGTGTCCGGCATAAGGGAGTTCTTCAAACCTGATGAGCTGGTCGGCAGAAAGATACTGGTGCTCTGCAACCTCAAGCCCGCTGTGTTCCGGGGCATAGAGAGCAGCGGCATGCTGCTGGCCGCGGAGGCGGAAAACGAAAACGGCGAGATTCTCTCTCTGGCGGCGGTCGACGACAGTTTTCCGGTGGGGGCGCTGATACGCTGAGGGGCGCGCGCTGGAACGCGGCATAATGGCGGGCTTTTATGATGGATGAGGACGCAAGGCTTTTTGACACGCACTGTCACCTGGACATGGACGAGTTCAGGGACGACTTGGAGGACGTACTGACCCGCGCCCGGGAAGCTGGAGTCGTGCGGGTGCTTCTGGCGGCCTGCGATCTGCCCTCCAGCGAGAGGACGGCGCAGATGGCGTCCGGCCTCGGCAATAAGAGCGGAGTCGAGATTTTCGCGTCCGCCGGGATACATCCTCACGAAGCGTCAAGCGCGCCGGACGGGCTGCCGGAAAGCCTTACGGAGCTGTCAGGCCGCAAAGAGGTGGCGGCAATAGGCGAGATAGGCCTCGACTACTATTACGACAACTCACCGAGGGACGTCCAGCGCGAGGTGTTCGAATTGCAGCTGGAGTGGGCGGTCCGCGCTGAAAAACCGATCCTTGTGCATCTGCGCTGTGCTCAAAACAGGAGCGAGGGTGACGCTTACCGCGAGGCAATTGCGATAATGAAAAATTTTCCGGGACTCGCGGGAGGCGTGATCCACTGTTTTTCCGGCGGCAAATCCGACGCCAGGGCGGCTCTGGACATGGGTTTTTATCTGTCTTTCGCCGGGCCTCTGACCTATCCCAAAGCCGAGGAACTCAGGGCCGCAGCCGCTTACTCTCCCCTCGACCGGATACTCTGCGAGACCGACTCGCCGTATCTGGCCCCCCAGCGCAGGCGAGGCAGACGAAACGAACCGGCCCTGGTGCGCGACGTCTACGAGAAGATGGCCGAAGTCAAAAGCATGACTCTCGGTGAGACAGCCGGCGCGGTGTGGGAAAACGCCGGGAGATTCCTCAGCCTCTCCTGACGCCTGCGTCACGTTCTGATCGGCCCCGCAATACCTATACCCCTCGGTTCAATTGAGCCGGACGAAAATCCCCGGCTGAAATTGAAATTAAACGGTCTGAGGCAGCTGCAGAGGCTCGTCTCCGGCGGGTATGCGATTTTCACCCTCATCGGACGCGCCCGGAAGCCTGAAACGCCCGGTCTGTTCCCTGATGTTCTCAGCGCGGGAGAGCATATCGCCGCAGGAGAACGCGACTCTGCTTATGTCCGAGGACTGTTCCCGCGCGGCGGCGGATATGTAAAGAGCCGCCTGGGACGTTCTGCCGCATATCTCGCCCAGGTCTTCCGCTGATTTTCCTATCGCGAGGCTGGAGCCCGAGAGTTCGTCCGTCATCGAACCGATGCGCTCTATCTCGGAGTTCAAATCGGCGACTCCGGAGATTATGCGTTCGAATATCTCCCTGTTCCGTGACATTGCCTCGACGCCCATTTCCGATTCCGCAACGCCCGCATTCATGAGTTCGACAGCTTTATTCGTCTCGCTCTGTATCGCCGCTATCTCCGACGATATCTTTCCTGTGGCCTGCCGGGACTGTTCCGCCAGCTTGCGGACCTCATCTGCCACCACCGCGAAGCCTCGCCCGGCCTCCCCAGCTCTGGCCGCCTCTATCGCCGCGTTCAGCGCCAGCAGGTTTGTCCGCTCGGATATAGTCTTTATGAGCGCCACAATCTCTCCGATATTCCTGGATTTCTCTCCCAGCGTCCTAATGGCGCCCGCCGTCTCCCTCGTGGTATGGGACATATCTCCCATCTGCTTTATGGCCTCCGCGATCGACATATTGCCGTCATGTGCCAGACGGGACGCGTCCGCGGACTTCCCGGAGATGGACGCGCTTATGGAGACCGCGTTTTCTATGATGTTCCTCAGCCCCGCTATAGTTTCGGTCAGTTCATTCACCGCGTTCATCTGGGTCCTGGCGTCCTTCGTGATACCGCTCACGGACGAGGCGACCTCCTCTGTCACCCTGAGCGACTGCCCCGCGCCGGAATAAAGTGTGTCGCAGACGCTCAGGAGCTCGCCGGCAGACTCGTCTATCTGCCGCAGGATACCCGACACGTCCTCCGCCGTTTTTTTCATGAAACCCCGCAGGGCGGATATCTCGTCCCCCGCGTCTTCGCCGGTTATCGGCACGTCAAAATTGCCCGACGCCATCTCGCCCGATATCCTGACCAGGTCGGATATGGGCCGAGTGAAATGCCCGACGCACGAGAAGGTCAGAATCAGCGCCGAGGCAAACAGCGTAAAAAACACCACCGCCGCCCGCGCCGCCGGATAGTCCCAGACATGCGCCCCAACCCGCGCGTCCTGGTTACCTCCCGATTTCCTGACATCCCGCTGCCACTCCACAGCGAGCGCCCTTGCGTCTTCGAGAGTCATTCTGCCCTCTTTGGCCTGCCTGTCGAAATATTCGAAAACGGACGAGAGGGCGGCTGTCATGTCCTCGCCCTGCTCCCTGGGAATTGCGAGAGAGAAGCCGTAAGGGTTTTGTTCTCTGATGCGCCGCGTCTCATATATGTGGAAAAAGCCGAGAGCGGCCGTGACAACCGTGAGTATGCAGGTCATGGACACAGTTAGCTTGTATCTCAAACTCATCGTGATTCCTCCCGATCGATCTGACCCGATTCTTTCAAATTTTGCAGACAAAAAATTTATCGTCCCGATTATCTCAATATTTCCGATATCAGTCAAACCGCGCGCCGAAAACGGAACAGCGGCGGGGGGCGGGACTTTTTTCTCAATTCCAAATTGAGCCTGCGCGCGGCAGGCCCGGTTTAAACCAGCAATGCCGCCCGCGATACAAGCGCGGGCATAAAAAAGGACGCCGCGGCGGCGTCCTTTTACTGCGGGGTTTATCGGCGGGAGGCTTACGCGTTCACTGCTTCCGGCAGGTCCCTTCTGATGTATTCGATACATTTGGCCGGGCACTTCGATACGCAGGTTCCGCAGTTCGTACATTTCAGCCCGTTCACCGAGGCCAGATTCCCCTCCACGGTTATGGCTCCTGACGGGCAGCTGCGCGCGCAGATGCCGCAGCCTATGCAGCCGGAGGAGCAGACCTTTTTCACGTCCGCTCCCCTCCATTTGGAATTGCACAGCACTTCCACGCAGGCAGTCCTTGGCGCCAGAGACAGTACCGATTTGGGGCAGGCGGCGGCGCAGGTTCCGCATCCGACGCACTTGTCCGGGTCGACGCGGACGAGACCGTTTTCTATGCTCAGCGCGCCGAATACGCACACTTTGACGCAGGTTCCGAGGCCGATACATCCGAAAGGACATGCGTTCGGCGAGCCTCCTGGAAGCACCGACGCCGATTTGCAGTCGCGGACCCCCTCGTATATGACGCCGCGGGGGGATTTGTCCGGCGAACCTCCGCATCTCAGATAGGCCCTCATCGGCACGGATTCCTTTGCCTCCACTCCCATTATCTCAGCTATTCCAGCCGCAAGGGCCGCTCCGCCGGCGGCGCAGAGGTTAGTCCCGGCTCCCGCGCTGACGATAGCGTCCGCGTATCCGTCGCATCCAGGAAATCCGCAGCCTCCGCAGTTAGCTCCCGGCAGTATCTCGCGGATTTTTGCGACCCTCTCGTCGGTGAGCACGAAAAATTTTATGGAGGCGAACGCCAGAAGCGCTCCGAACGCGAGCCCGAGCACCCCCATCACGATAGTTGGGTAAAACACCCCTTCAAACGACATACGGCAGCCCCCTCGCTTATTCCAACCCCGGAAATTTCATCCCGGAAAATCCCATGAAGGCGATGGACATCAAGCCCGCCGTGACGAGGGCTATCGGAAGGCCCCTCAGACACTTCGGTATGTCCTCGTTGTCCTGTATCCTCTCCCGGATGCCGGCCATGAGGACTATCGCGAGGAGAAATCCAGTGGATGAGCCCAGCGCGTTCACGATGCTCTGGATGAGGTCGTAACCCTCGTTCATGTTGATGACCGCCACTCCGAGCACCGCGCAGTTCGTAGTGATGAGAGGCAGGAATATGCCCAGAGATTTGTAAAGGGCCGGGTTTATCTTTTTCAGGGCCAGTTCCACGAACTGCACCAGAGCCGCTATTATCAGGATGAACGAAAGGGTGTAGAGGTATTCCAGGTGAAGGGGGACCAGCACCAGGTTGTAGGCGAGCCACGTCATAACAGATGCCATCACCAGGACGAATATGACGGCGACTCCCATGCCCTTCGCCGTGCCGCTTTTCGTGGAGACGCCCAAAAACGGGCAGCATCCCAGAAAGCGCGACAGGATGATATTGTTGATGAATATAGAACTTATGAACAGCCAGAGCAGGCTCACGCCCCTTCACCGTCCTTTCCGGACGCGCCGCAGACTTCGGACATGGCGCAGCCCGAGCACCCCGACGCGTGTTCCGGAGCGGGGGTCCCCCGGCGCGAGGCGGACCAATCCTGATATCTGCGGAACAGCCCCATAGCTATGCCGAGGGTGATGAAACCGCCGGGCGCCAGTATCACCAGCAGGGCCGGCTGAAATCCGGGAGGGGTCACCACCGCGTTGAATATGGTGCCATTGCCCAGAAATTCCCTGAAAACTCCTATCGCAGTCAGTGCCAGAGTGAAGCCGAGCCCCATGCCTATGCCGTCGAAAAACGACTCGATCACGCCGTTTTTGAACGCGTAAGCCTCGGCTCGGGCAAGTATGATGCAGTTGACGACTATCAGGGGTATGAATATGCCCAGCGATTTGTTCAGCTCGGGCGCAAACCCGGATATCAGAAGCTGCACCACCGTCACGAAACCGGCTATGACCACTATGAATATGGGGATGCGGATCTCCTCGGGCACGAAACGGCGTATCGCGGAGACCGCCATATTGGAGCCCACCAGAACGGCCGTTGCCGCTATGCCCATGCCGATCCCGTTCGACGCGCTGGTGGAGACCGCCAGTGTCGGGCAGAGCCCTATACATTGCACCAGCGTCGGATTTTCGCTTACGAGGCCGTTTTTTATTATCTTAATGGGGTTCATTTCGATTCTCCTTCCGGCGCGGCGCTCGCGCCCGAGATTCCGGCAATATCTCCGCCCTCGTATCCCGCGGGAGCCAAGTTGTCCCTCCAATATGAGAGAGCGGCGTTGACGCCCGAGGTGACTCCCTTCGACGTTATGGTGGCGCCGGATATGGCCTGTATCTGATCCGGCCCGCCGGGGGCGCTGCCGACCACGGTCAGCGCCGGAGCGTTTTTATTTTCGTATTGGCCGTAAAATTCGGGGCTTGCGGCTTTGGCGCCCAGCCCGGGCGTCTCTGAATGGCTGAGGATGCTTATTGCCCGCAGCCCGCCGTCTGAGGTTATCCCTACCACTATCTCTATGGGCCCGCCGTAGCCGTCCGGCGTCACCGTGACGCACCAGCCGGCGTTTTCTCCGTCCCTCGCGCCCTCCCGAACGTCCTTTATCACTTTCTTTATGGCGGGATCGTCTCCGCCGGCGATCTCGAGCAGAGAGAAGATATCCGCCTCCGGCAGGGCGTTCGCCATCGCCTCGTTTCTGAGACGTTCCCCTGTCCGGCGTATGGGTTCGAGGGTGATCTCGTAGACCGCTCCCAGGATAACGCCGGTTATCGCGGTCACCGCGAAAAGTATCAGCCCCAGTGATATTATCTTTCTCGCGTTCGCGCTGGCTTGCAGGGCTTGTCCGTTATTTCCCGCCATGTCTTTTCGCCTCCCCCAGGATGCGAGTCGGAGTCAGCCTGTCTATTATCGGAACCGTGAGATTCATTATCAGTATGGAGTAGGAGACTCCTTCCGGGTATCCTCCGAAGGAGCGGATGAGGGACGCGATGACGCCGCACCCGGCTGCGAAGATAATCTGTCCCTTTGCGGTCATGGGGCTCGTGGTGTAGTCGGTCGCCATGAAAAACGCGCCCAGTATGAGCCCTCCCGCCAGAATTTCAAGCACAGGTCCCCACGCCCGCCCTGTGACGACCGACACAGCGGCGACCGCGGCGATGTAGATTACGGGTATCCTCCAGGAAATTATCCCCCTCGCGATCAGGTATACGCCGCCTATGACGAGGGCCGCCGCCGAGGTCTCTCCGATGCAGCCTCCGACGCTGCCTATGAAGGCGTCCGCAA
>JAISWP010000113.1 GCA_031271065.1 Synergistaceae bacterium | reverse complement strand
GTTGTCATAGGCGGCAGCGTCCATATCGTCAAATGCGACGTATGGGGCAATAACAACGTCATAGCGGCCATATCCGACGGCGAGACGTTCGCCGAGGCAGTAGTGTGCGGCGGGGTTGGCATCTTGCCGGTGAGCGTTGTCGCAGCGGCGGATTCGAAAATTATGTTCTTCGACTTTCAGCGCGTTGTCATGACCTGCCCGTCAGCTTGCGTTTTCCACGCGATGCTGATTCGTAACATGATTGCGTCGTTCGCCCGGAAAAACATCATGCTCACTGGGAAGATGGAGCATATAACGAAGCGCACTACCAGAGAAAAGCTGTTGTCGTATTTGTTCGAACAGTCGAGGCTCCGCGGCGGTAGCAGCTTTGAAATACCGTTTGACCGTCAAGGGCTTGCCGATTATCTCTCCGTCGAGCGAAGCGCCCTGTCCGCCGAGATGTCGCGGCTCAAATCGGAGGGCGTCATCGACTACCGCAAGAGCCATTTTGAGATACCTGCCCCGCAGGAGTTATCATAGAGCTCCCAACCGCCGAGGCTTTCCTGTCCGCAGTGTCGGGCGAAGCCCTCATGAAGCGCTGGGACGCGGCGGAAGCTGTCTTGGAGACGTTCGTCGTTCTGGCGGAACACTGTATCCTGCGAAACCTCCTTCCCGGAAAGGGCGTCCAAAACGCCAAACCCGGCGCAGTCATGAACCTGGTTTCATATATGACGGGCAGGCTGATATACAAGTAATGCTTCCCCGCAGAAACTCAGGCAGCAGTGAAAAATATAATCGTTTTCGCGCGGTGATGCTATAATTTCGGCAAAAGAAAAAAACACGCCCCATGACGATTCTGCATACAGTATTTCCTGGAAGGGTGAAAAACCTTGGAAAAGATGAAAATAGCGACGTTCAACGTCAATTCGCTGAAGGCCAGGCTTCCGATAGTGGAGCGGTTTCTGTCCGGCGAAGATTCGCCGGATATACTGTGCCTGCAGGAGACTAAGTGCAGGGACGAGGAATTTCCGGTGAGCTTCTTCAGTGACCTGGGGTACAGCTGCGCTTTTCGCGGGATGAAATCTTACAACGGAGTCGCCGTAGTCTCGCGAACGAAACCGGATGAGGCTGTATCGGGCTTCGGCGACGGAGAGGACTCCGAACAGGACCGGGCGAGGCTGATACGCGCGCGATTCGGCGATCTTAACGTGGTCTGCGCCTATGTCCCCCAGGGAAAGGAGGTGTCCAGCGCCGATTTTCAGTACAAAAAAAGATTTCTGTCGCGATCGAGAGCTCTGTTCGACAGGGATTACAGCCAGTCCGGCAAGCTGCTCTGGACCGGCGACATAAACGTAGCCATGCTAGACATCGACGTCACTCACCCCGAGAACAAGCGAGACCACGTCTGCGTCTGCGAGGAGGTGAGGGAGGCATTGGCCGGGGTCCTGTCCTGGGGCTTCGTCGACGTGTTCCGCAAACACCTTCCTCAGCCCGGAGAGTTCACATTCTGGGACTACAGGGTAAAGGGAGCGCTGGAGCGAAACATCGGCTGGAGGATAGATCACATGTTCGCCTCTCCTCCGCTGGCGGAACGCAGCGAGTCCGTCCGCGTCGCCCGCGGGCTTCGTGCTATGGACCGTCCCTCGGACCACACGGCGGTCACGGGAGTGTTCGAGGTATAGACCGGCGTGGCTGATGTACTGGCGACGGCCACTCTGCCCGCCGCCCTCGGGGAATGGGTGCAGGGCTGGATAAAAGGACGGGAGCTGATAGTGAGCCTGGTGACCGCCTGGCACGGCTCCGTCGAGCTGTGCATCCTCAGAGAGGGAGACGCGTTCCGCCTGGCCGGACGCAAGGCCGCGGGAGCGTTCGCGTCAGCGAAGGAAATATTCTCAGGCGAAGGCATGAATCCGTTTCCGGATGACTGCTTTCTCAACATAATCAATCCCCATCCTCCGTCGAGGGGACTGGGCACATCGACAATGGACGTCGCCGGAACTTACGCTTCGGCGGCGGCGTACGCCGGAGCGCCCCTCTCCGAGGAGCGCCTGTTTTCCCTCTGCTGCGGCATAGACCCCGGCGACGGGATAATGTTCAAGGGGCTGGCGCTCGTGGACTATATAAAAGGTGAGCTCATAGAGCGTCTGCCGGCGCCGCCCGCGATGTCCGCCGTCGCCGTCATACCGTATCGGACACTGGACACGGACGATTACATGGAGGGAGGCCTTCGGGAGGCCTCGAAGGAATGTTTTCGCGAACACGAACGGGCGTACGACACTCTGAAAATGGGACTGGAGAGAGGCGACCCGTCGCTCGCCGCCATGGCGGCGACCATTTCCGCGGAGGCTTCGAACAAAATCATGCCCCGGGAGGATTGGGACGTGCTGCGCGAGACATGCGACCTCACAGGGGCGCTTGGCATCGCCGCGGCTCACGCCGGAACCGCCTCCGCTCTTCTTTACGCCGAGGGAAACAAGTTCGGCGCGGATCTGGCGGAACGAATGCTGAAGGACTCGTTTTCCGGACACAAAGTTACAGTAAGG
>JAISWP010000104.1 GCA_031271065.1 Synergistaceae bacterium | reverse complement strand
GGAAGCTCTCATTATCCTGCCGCCCAGCGTCACCGGGATAAAGCCGTGTTCACCGAGCACGCTCAGTTCGTTTTCGCTCCAGTCACCCTCCGGCCCCACCGCGTACGCGGCTTTCACGGAGGGGCGCGCTTCGGATATCGGGCGCGAAACCCGGGATATCACGGCGGCGTAGCGCTCGTCCGGCAGCGTGTCCCAATCCAATTCGCCGAGCGTGACCGGGGGCAGTATCCTCGGAGGAAACACCGCGCCCGACACGGACGTCCCATCGTCCAGGAGTTTCTGCCAGCGAGAAGCCTTCCCCGCCCAGCCGGCCGGAGGAATCCGCGGCACGGAGCGTTCGCAGAGCAGAGGGATTATCACGTCTATACCCAGTTCCGACGACGCCCGCAATACCGCGTCGAATTGATCGGCCTTCAGCAGGCCTATCAAGAGAGTTATCGAAACCCCCTCGCGGAAATCGGATATCTCCCCGGCCGCCCGCAGGAAATACCCTTCAGGGCTTTTCTCCAGCCTCATGAGGAGTCTTTTCCCTTCTCCGTCTGGCAAGAGACCCTCGGCGATATCTCCGGGGCGGCACCGGAGGCTTCGCACAAGACGGCGTTCCTGCGCCCCGTCGAGACGCCATAAGCCGTCCTCGACCTCGAAACAGCGTTCAAGCCGGATTTTGGGCAGCGACACCCCACCAGTCCTCTTTCGTCACCTCGTCTATAGTCTCGAGCCCGGCCCGCGCCAGCCCCTCCATAAACGCGTCCCGCTCCCTCAGTGTCATACCTGAAAAAATGGCGGCTCCTCCCGGATTCAGGACCTCTCTGACGCACGGCAGCATCTCCAGCAGAGGGTCGAACAGGATGTTGGCAAATAGCAGGTCGAACCGTTCCTTCACCCCGGAAAGCAGGTCTCCCTTCTCCAGTATGACGGAGGATTGGTCGATCCCGTTCAGTTCCAGGTTGTTCCGCGCCTCGGAAATGACGGCCGGGTCTATGTCCCGGGACCTCACCGAATACGCCCCCAGTTTGAGGGCCGCTATGGCCAGTATCCCGGACCCTGTCCCCACATCCATCACCCGCCGGAACTGTCCGAGGCGTCCGGCGCAGCGCTCGAACAGTTCCAGGGCGGCTTGTGTGCTCTCGTGATATCCGGTCCCGAAAGCGCTCCCCGGATTTATGTAAAGGGGTATCCTGCCGGGCGTCTCCCTGCCCTTGTGCCACGGAGCCAGGACCACGAAACCCGAGCCGACGTCGAGCGGAGGAAACGCTTCCTCGCTCTGACGCGACCACTGCTGATTCTCGACCTTGCCGATGTCCTCTATCCTCACGCCGGGCCAGGGCTCCAGCGCGTCGAGCAGTTTCTTCCTCCAGTATGACATCTCCTCGTCCGAGCGGTAGTATATCCTCATCCTGACCCCGTCGGGCAGTTCCTGGACCTCCGTCCCTATGCTGCCGGACAGCTCCGCCGCCGAGTAAAGTATTTCCTCCCCGGCCTCCGAACACTCAGCGCCGCCGCGCGACAGCACGGTTATGTACCACCAGTAACTCTCCATCCTCGCGTCCCTCCTGCCGGCAGAGAAATAAAAAAGAGAGAGAACCTCGCTTTTCACGTTCTCTCCCCATTGTACAACATCGCCGGCGCAAAGGAACGGCGATATCGTTCAGACGGAAAATTTGTCTTTTATCTTGTCGAAAAATCCCTTTTCCTCTGCGACCTCGACCTTCATCTCGGAGGCGAGCTCCGACATCAGCTGCTTTCCACGCGCGGAGAGATCCTTCGGGACTCTGACTTTCACATGGATGTGCATGTCGCCGTTTCCGTTTCCCCGGAGCCGGGGCATACCGCGGTTTTTTATCCTGAGCACGGAGCCCGGCTGAGTTCCCGGGGGAATGTCCAGCTTCTCCGTCCCCTCGAAGGTAGGAACCGAGACCGAGGCCCCCAGAACCGCCTGAGGAATCTCCACCTCCACTCTGACGTGCAGGTCGGCCCCGTCCCTCTGGAAACGGGAGTCGGTCATGACGTCGAGCAGAATGAACAGATCGCCGGACGGACCGCCGTTCCGCCCCGCCTCTCCCTCTCCGGCCATGCGAAGCCTCGTGCCAGTGTCGACCCCTTTCGGTATCTTGACCTCCAGTTTGCGGCTTCTGCGCACCCGTTTGGAGCCTCTGCATTCGGCGCAGGGTTTCTCGGCTGTCTTGCCCTTTCCGCCGCAGGCGGCGCAGGGCACTACCTGAACCATGCGTCCGAAGGGGGTATTGGCCGCCCGTTCGACCTGCCCTCTTCCCCCGCAGGCTGAACAGACGTTGATCTTGGAGCCCGGTTCGGCCCCTGAGCCGTCGCAGTGGGGGCAATTCTCCTCCCGGGCGACCTCGACCTCCCGCGAGGCTCCTCTGTAAGCTGTCTCGAGAGTGACGCGCATGGACATCTCCAGATCCGAGCCCTTACGGGGCCCGTTGGGGCTGCCTCCCCGGGAAGCGCCGCCGAAGAAACTCCCGAACAGGTCTCCGAACAGATCTCCCCCTTCGAAACCGCCCCCGAAAAAGTCTCCCCCGTAGGGCGAGCCCTGGGGAGGAGCGTCCCCGACAAACCCGAACTGGTCGTACTGAGCCCGCTTCTGGGTGTCGCTCAGCACGTCGTTAGCCTCGTTTATCTCCTTGAATCTGGCCTCGGCGTCCGCGTTTCCCGGGTTCGCGTCGGGATGATACTTCCTGGCGAGCTTCCGGTAAGCGCGCTTTATCTCGTCAGCAGTGGCCCCCTTGGATACGCCCAGCACTTCATAATAGTCTTTTTTGCCCGGAGACGCCACTGCCGTTCACCTCTCCAATGTTTACCGGTTATCTCCGTCGGCCGCGCTGAAATCAGCGTCGACGGTGCTGCCATCGTCTGGGCCGGACGCATTTTCACTAGGCGCCGCGGTCTCCTGGGACTTCGATGCGTAAATTTTCTCCGCTATGGGATGCATGGCCGCCGCCAATTCGTCCCGGGCGGAGTTGATGCGCGGCACATCGTCCGAGGCTATCGCCTCCCTGAGCAGGTTGATCTTGCCCTCCACGGCCGCTTTTTCGCTCTCGCCGATTTTGCCGTCCAGGTCCTTGAGGGATTTTTCGGCGTTATATATGAACGAGTCCGCCTCGTTGCGGGCTTCGATCAGTTCCTTCCTGCGCTTGTCATCGTCCTCGTGGCTCTCGGCGTCCCGTTTCATCTTGTCTATGTCGGAATCGGTCAGACGCGAGGACTGTATGGTGATATGCTGGGCCTTCCCCGTGCCCTTGTCCTTTGCGGTGACGTTGACTATGCCGTTCGCGTCTATGTCGAAGGTGACCTCTATCTGGGGTATGCCCCTGGGTGCGGGGGGAATGCCGTCCAGGGTGAACTTGCCGAGCGTCACGTTATCCGCGGCCATTGCCCGCTCTCCCTGGAGGACGTGCACCTCCACCTGGGGCTGATTGTCCGCGGCGGTCGTGAACACCTGGCTTCTGGATGCCGGGATCGCCGTGTTGCGGTCGATGATCCTGGTGAAAACCCCGCCCATAGTCTCAAGGCCGAGGGAAAGAGGCGTCACGTCGACTAAGACTATATCCTTGTGCTCTCCGGAGAGGACGGCGCCCTGTATGGCCGCCCCTATCGCCACGCACTCGTCCGGGTTGATGCCCTTCGTGGGCTCGTGCCCCAGAAGCTCCTTTACCTTCTTCTGGACCATCGGCATACGGGTCGAACCGCCCACGAGAAGTATCTTGTCTATTTCGGAAGCGGAAAGCCCCGCGTCCTTGAGGGCCGACTGTGTCGGCTTCACGACTTTTTCCAGAAGGTCCCGGGTCAGGTCCTCGAACTTCGCCCTGGTCAGCGTCAGTTCCATGTGCTTGGGCCCGTTCTGGTCCGCCGTTATGAACGGCAGGGATATGGTGGTTTCAGCCATGGAGGAGAGCTCCACCTTCGCCTTCTCCGCAGCCTCCCGCAGACGCTGGACCGCCATCTTGTCTTTTTTGAGGTCGACTCCGTCCGTGCGCTTGAACTCGGCCTGCATCCAATCCACTATCTTGCTGTCCCAGTCGTCCCCTCCGAGCATGTTGTCGCCGCTGGTGGCGAGGACCTCGAAAACCCCGTCGCCCACGTCCAGTATCGACACGTCGAAGGTGCCGCCGCCGAGGTCGAACACCAGTATCTTGTGCTCCCCCTCCTTGTCGGCCCCGTAGGCGAGACAGGCGGCGGTGGGTTCGTTTATGACGCGGAGAACTTCGAGCCCGGCGATAGTTCCGGCGTCCTTCGTGGCCTGGCGCTGGGCGTCGGTGAAGTACGCCGGGCAGGTGATGACCGCGTGAGACACGCTCGAGCCCAGATATTCCTCCGCGTCCCGCTTCAGCTTCTGAAGTATCATCGCCGATATCTCCTGGGGGCTGTACGCCTTGTCGTCTATGCGTACCTTGTGATCGGAACCCATCTTCCTTTTTATGGATATCACGGTGCGATCCGTGTTGACTATCGCCTGGCGCTTCGCAAGCTGTCCTACGAGGCGCTCCCCCTCCTTCGTGAAGGCCACCACCGACGGAGTCGTCCGGCTGCCCTCGGCGTTGGAGATCACCGTTATATTGTCGCCTTCCTTTACTGCGACGCAGCTGTTCGTGGTGCCAAGGTCTATTCCTATCACTTTTCCGGTTATTTTAGCCATTGAGGCTCCCTTCCTTCTTTATTCTTTATATTGTTAAAATGGGTATTTCTCCTGACTTATTTTTCGGCTTCGTATTCAGATTTTTTTCTCCCTACCTTCACGCGGGCGGCGCGCAGCACCTTATCTCCGAGCATATACCCCTTATCCATGACCTCCATGACTCTCCCGTCATCCTCGCCGCTCTCCACGTCCACCGTCATCAGCGCCTCGTGGAGAGACGGGTCGAAAGCCCCCGCCGCGTCTATGATCACAAGGCCCAGGTTTTGCAGGACTCCGAAGAACTGGCGCTGAACCATGGAAACGCCCTTGTACATGGAGGAACTCTTGTCGGACTCCGCTTCGAGCGCCCGTTCGAAGTTGTCCAGGACCGGCAGAAGCTCCAGCACCGCGTTCTCCGCGGCAAGAGCCCTGTCCCGCGCTCTGTCCCGCTCCACTCTCGCCCTGTAGTTATAAAAATCCGCCTTGGCACGAGCCGCCTCGTCCCTGAAACGAGCGGCTTCAAGGCGGGCTTCTTCCAAAAGCGCCTCACGCGCGTCCGCACCGCCTGGGCCGCCCTCGCGGACGTCCCCCTCATTCCCGCCTGCGGGCGCGGTTTCCTCGAGCTCGGTTTCGCCCTCGGGCGCCCGCGGTTCTTTGTCATCAGCGCTGATCATGTCCATCCCCTTCGCCGTCCGGGTTTTCACTCAAACCCTCTATATCGCAAAGCACCCTGTCGAGCGCCGCTATAACTCTCTCGTAGTTCATCCGTTTCGGGCCGATCACCCCGAGCATGGTGCGGGTCCCTTCGGTGCTGGAACTTGAAAGCACCAGAGAGCACCCCTCCAGCCCCGGCGCCTGATTTTCCTCCCCGATTATCACGCCCAGACCGTCCTTCTTTCCGTACTGGCCAAGCAATCTCGCCAGTTCACCCTCCTGCTCCAGTATCGAGAACAGCGCCCTGAAACGTCCGATATCCTGAAAATCCGGTATATCGAAGAGGTTGGAGAGCGAACCGGTAAAGAGCGTGGTCTGCTCTCCGGCCAGGATCGAATCCAATTCCTCCAGAGCCTTCCTGCATGAATCCGCGTACTTCCCGAGACCCCTCATTATATAATTTTGCAGGGCCTCCCTCACCTCGCTCCACTCATACCCCGACATGGTGTTTATCTTGCGGGCGAGGTCCTCCAGAGTCTCCTGCGAGAGATCGCAGGGCATGTTTATCACCCTGTGGTGTACAACCCCCCCGTCCAGTATGACGAGCAGCAGGAAATGGGAGGTGTCCACCCTGACGAAATCTATTTTGTTCAGCCTGGCCTGTTTGAGCTGAGTCACCGCCGCCATTCCCACGTAGTTCGACAGCTGGGACAGCAGCTCCGACGCGCGGGCCAGAGCGCCCCGCACACCGTCGCGATGCTCCCTGAGCCTGCCTGTCCATTCGCCCCCGGCGCGGTCCTCATGCGCCCTGCGCTGCAGCACGGCGTCTACAAACAGTCTGTACGCCCTGGTGGTAGGGACGCGCCCTGCGGAGGTATGGGGCTGCATGAGATAACCCATATCCTCCAGGTCCGCCATCTCGTTTCTGATAGTGGCGGCGCTCCGCCCCTTGAGGTAACGTTTCGAGATAGTGCGCGACCCGACTTCCTCCCCGCGTTCGATGAACTCGTGGACTACGGAGAGCAGAACTTCCAACTGTCTTTCAGTCAGCATACCGGAGCCTCCCCGGGATCGCGGCGCCTATCGTCTATTAGCACTCGAACATATTGAGTGCTAAACACCCGTCGATCGCGTAAAGAATACCAGTCACTCCGCTAAATGTCAAGACAGGTCAAACAATATCGAAATTCAAGCGCCCTTGACGCCGCTCACGGAAAAGAGCACGGCAACGGCATGGTCGGACGGAGATATCTTGAGCGATACCGGTACGCCGGGGGACTGATTTTTCAGTATGAAAAAGTCTCCGGCGGAAAGGGACACTCTCAGAGGCGTTTTTGCGGGGCTGCCGTCACCCTCTGAAACGGCCGCCTCGGCGGAACCTGTGTGAAGACAGCACCCGGCGTATCCTCCGAAGATTCGCGCCTCGCCTGGGACGCCCGCCAGCGGTCTGATCGAACCCTCCCGGGACGGGACGTGTATGAGGTTGAAATCCGTACACCGGCCCCGGGACACGGTTTCCTCCCCGCCGTCGAACGTGTCGGCTTCGCATACGCCGAGCGAGACCTCCCTCACCCCTCCGTGAATCATGCAAAGCGTCCCGGACAGGACGGCGATATGGCGCACAAAACCGGTGAAATCGGAGAATACCGAACTGTCCTCCAGAACGGAAGCCGACGAGACCCTTATCTCGAAGTCCCGGGAGGCGCACGCCGACGTCTCGGGGTATATGAAAAATTCGCGCGTCGAGCCCCCAGCCCAGCGGCTTTCGCCGCAGTCCTCCCTGTGTTTTAATACAAACTCAATCATCGATCCAAACCGCCTCATCAATCAAATTTCCGACTCCCTCCCGGTACGCCGCGAGGCTTTCCGGGGAACTGTCTATCTCGAGGCCGGAACGCGACCCGTCCGGCCTCGAGGCCTTGTTCCACCATGAAACGGCCCTGACCCGGGGGTAGCGCCCGGAATTGACGCCCGCAAACGCGTCTTTTATCCATTCCGCTTTGCCCGGTCCTTCCGAGACCCCCATCTCGAGCACGGCGATAGGCTTTGACGGCGACAGCGCGCACAGCCCGGGATACGCGCCTTCCATGATATCGCCGAACGATCTCAGCCCGCCGCCCTTCAGCCGTCCGTACACGCTCACCCCTATCCAGTCGACCCAGCCATCGCCGGGATAATAGCGGCTCACCGCGTTCCACTCGTCACTGGGCGACCCGGCGGACGAGACGTGAAACACCCATGTGACGTCGCCGCCGCCCATCCTGAAAATATCCGCGATATGCCTGTACGCGTCCCTGAAGCGCTCCGGCCCGTCAGGCTCCCCCGGCTCTCCGTACTCGTCGGCGTCCCGTCCGTTCCACGCGCCGTTCCAGGGAAACCAGGAGCCGTTGACCTCGGGGCCGAACTCCATCATTATCGGGTATCCCAGGGACCGGACGATATCCGCGGCGTGATACAGTTCGTCGTCGAAAGCGCCGCGGGCTATGCGTTCGAGAGTATATTCCGGCTCGGGGTATCCCTGGTTCAGGGAGCTCCACGGCATTACGCCCACCAGAGGCTCGGCCCCCGCCGCCCGGATGGCCTCGCAGGCAGAGACGGGAAATTTTATACCCTTGTCCCAGTGCCATGAAACGTATGCCCATACGATTTTCTTTCCGCTCATCTCCTCGAAGGCTTTTATCATTTCAGAGGAAGCCTCGTCATCCCTCGCGCCGAAATCCGGATGCGCCGAGTGATACACCCCTTCGGGAGGCGGCGCGAGCCGGACTCCGGCGGAGCAGGCTCCCCCCAGGGCGCATATAAAGACGACGCACAGGCATAAAGCGGCGGGCTTCGTCACTGAATATCCTTATTTTTTTTCCGGGACCGGGCCCGCGCGGCGCGAAAGACGACGTAGCCGGCCACGAGAAGGACGCAGAACACTATGAGCCCTATCGTGATCCAGCGCAGCCCCGCGTACATGGCCTTTCCGGCCCCTCCCATCCAGTATCCGAGCAGCGCTAGGGCCGCGACCCATATCCCGCTGCCCAGTCCGGTGTAAACGCCGAATTTGACCAGGTTCATGCGGGCAAGCCCCGCCGGAAGCGACACGTACTGGCGTATCACCGGCAGGAGACGGGCCGTGAACGTGCTTATGTGCCCGTGTTCCGCGAAAAATAATTCCGCTTTGTCCAGCGCCTCAGGCGAGACGAAAAAATATTTTCCGTACCGGTCGAAAAATTTCCTTCCCCACTTTATCGCGATATAGTAGTTGAAATACGCTCCGAGAAGGCTGCCCGCGACGCCGCAGGCCACCACCGCCGCCGGGTTCATGACTCCCTGCCGGGCGAGATAACCGGCGGGAGGGATGACTACTTCGCTCGGGAAGGGGAAAAAGGACGACTCCAGGAACATGAGGGCGACGATGCCCGGATAGCCCAGCGAGCCCACCGCATCCACCAGCCATATCACCAGCGAATGGAACAGCTCTGATATCCACCCGGCCGCGCCCGCCAGCCATGTCACCAGCGAATGGAACAGCCCTGATATCCATCCGGCCGCGCCCGCCAGCCATGTCACCAGCGAATGGAACAGCCCTGATATCCACCCGGCCGCGCTCACCTTATCTCAAACCCCCTCTCCCCTTCCACGACCGCCTCGTCGGTGACGGCGGCCTCCCTCACGTAAGCCGAGGAGGAACCGACCCGGCACCAGTCCTCCATCTCCTCCACGGAACCCGCGTCTCCCTGAAAACATATCTCCACGCGCCTCTCGGGCAGGTTGCGCACCCATCCGGTGAGCCCTATCTCGCACGCGCGCCGCCGCGCGTTCCAGCGGAAACCGACCCCCTGCACCCTGCCCGAGACCACGACGCGCCTTCGTATCAAATTATCTCCGCCATCCATAAAACGATCTCCCCGCGCTTTCTCAAAATAGACTTATAATTTAAGATAACATAACTTATGCGCAAAACAAAAACTTTATTTACGGAGGATCAGAGATGAGCGAAGATTGCGGAAGGTTTCTGATGTTCGTGGACGACCTGTACGAGGACCTGGAGCTGTGGTATCCGAAACTGCGCATCGAGGAAGCCGGCGGCGAGGTCGTGGCGGCCGGGCCGGAGGCCGGAAAACTGTACGCGGGCAAACACGGTTATCCCTGCGTGAGCGACGCCGCCATAGAGGACATGAGGGAGAACCTTTTCAGAGGGCTCGTGATCCCGGGCGGGTTCGCCCCGGACAAACTCAGGAGACTGGACCGGGTGAAGGAGCTCACCAGAGAGTTCATGGCGTCCGGCAAACTGGTGGCCCATATATGCCACGGCGGATGGATTCCGGCTTCCGCGGGCGTCTGCAAGGGGTTTCGGATGACGTCCACCCCCGGGATAAAGGACGATCTGATAAACGCGGGGGCGATATGGGTCGACGAGCCGGTGGTCACCGACCGTAACATGGTCTCGTCCAGACGGCCGGGAGACCTTCCCCATTTCATGAGAGGGATATTCGAATTTTTGGACGGACCGGGCGGACTGAACTGAAAACCCTCCCAGTGACCCGGGGCGCGCCGGGCGCGTAAAATACCCGCGTCCGGCCTACTGTTTCAGCACCCGGACTGTTTTCCCGTCCGAGCGGGGTATGCCGCCCGGTTCGAGTATCTCGAAGGGTATCGCCGCGCCGGTGACGTTCTTCACTGACTTCGCCAGTTCGTCCGCGGCGCGGGGCATGTCGTCAGGACGCGCGTCCGGCGCTCTCTCGCAGACGAAGCTGATGTTCTGGAGGCCATTTTCCTTCCAGGCCCTGATCTGATAGCTGGGAGAGAGTCCCGGCACGACGCAGACCGCGGCTTCCACCTGGGAGGGAAATACTCCGACGCCCCGGAAAATGAGCATGTCGTCGCTTCTCCCGCGCACTCTGGACATGCGGGGCGACGGCTCCCCGCACGGGCAGGAACCGGTCATGAGGCTCGCAAGGTCCCGGGTGCGGTATCTTATGAGAGGGTATGCGCGTCTGCTCCACGACGTCAGCACGAGCTCGCCCTCTCCCTCCTCCTTCGGCTCGAGGGTAACCGGGTCCAGTATCTCCGCGATGAAATCGTCGGATATGTGGAGCCCGTTCTGCTCCGGGCACTCCGCCGCGACCCCCGGTCCCATCGCTTCGCTCAGTCCGTACAGGTCGATGGCCTTTATTCCGAGGCTCTTTTCCAGAACGCCGCGCAGTTCGTCCGACCAGGTCTCCCCACCGAAAAATCCGAGCCGCAGGGATATGCCCTCCCGTCCCTTCCCTGCCAGGTTCTCCGATATCCGGAGAGCATAGGAGGGGGTACAGGCAAGCACCGTCGCGCCGAGGTCCTTCATGAGGATCGTCTGCCTGTCGGTGAACCCGGCGGACGCCGGGATCACCGCAGCGCCCAGCAGCTCCGCGCCGTAGTGGTATCCTAGGCCGCCGGTAAAAAGCCCGTAGGCGAAGGAGATCTGGACCACGTCGTCCTCCCCGACCCCGGAGAGCCCCATGCACCAGGCCATATTTTCGGCCCACATGCGTATATCCCCGGCGGTGCAGGCCACAATGACAGGTTTGCCGGTGGTCCCGTTCGTGGCGTGTATCCTCGCTATCTCTTTTCTTTCTCCGGCGATCCAGCCTGTGGGATAGCTCCTGAGCAGGTCGTATTTCGTAGTGGCGGGCAGAAGGGGCAGATCCCCGCGCCCCCTGATATGTTCGGGGCGGACTCCCCGCTCGGCCATTCTCGCGGCGTAAGGGTGATTTATCTCTTTCAGGTTTTCCAGGATGGACCTCAGCCTTCCGAATTTCTCCTCCGGGGAGGCGAGCGGGTCCGTTCTGCGCATCCTAGTCATATCGGGCTCTCTTTCTGCGCGCGCGTATGGCGGCGTCTCTTGCGGTGCGAAAAGTAAACGATATAATTATCTTACGAAAAAACATTCTATCATTTAAGGGAGACGATATCGAGATGCAGCAGATAGTAGATCTTTTCCGCAAGGCCGGCGTGTTTTACATAGCGACGGCCGACGGCGACAAGCCGAGGGTGCGCCCGTTCGGGTTCATAATGGAGTTCGAGGGGCGTCTTTATTTCACCACCGGCAATAAAAAACCGGTGTACGCCCAGCTGAAAAAAAACCCTAACACCGAGATAACCGCTATGGTCTCCGAGGGCGAATGGATACGCCTGGAGGGGCGCGCCGTATTCGACGGGAACGTTTCCGCGAAGCGCAGGGCCTTTGAGATTTTCCCCCGCTTCAAGGACCTGTATCAGGCCCCGGAAAACCCGGATTTCGAGGTGTTCTGCCTCGATTCGCCCTCAGCCGTGCTCTGCTCCATGACGGAGCCTCCGAAGAAGCTGCTGTAAGCGTGCCCTCCGTAACATTGGTCCTCGGCGGCTCCCGCAGCGGCAAGAGCGCGTTCGCGGAGAGCCTCGCCCTGGAGCGCCGAGACGTCGGCGGCGTCTGCTACGTCGCCACCGCCGACGCGAGGGACGGCGATATGGCCGCCAGGATAGACTTCCACAGAAGCAGGCGGCCCGCTGAGTGGAGCACCTGGGAAAAAGACCCGGCCTCGCTGGCGGACGAGATGGAGCGCCTGACGCGATCGAACGGCGTCCTCCTGCTGGACTGCCTCACGATGTTCCTGACGCGCCTGGCTCTTGCCTCCCCCGCCTTCGAGGGCGGCGACGGCAGCCTCTGGCGGGCGGAGGAGGAGCGTATCCTGGACATGGTGAGCGGAATTTTCTCCAATTTCTCGCGCGCGGCCGCGGGCACTGAAAAACGCCTGATAGCCGTGAGCGGAGAGGTGGGATGCGGCGTGATACCGGCCTACAGGACGGGCAGAAGGTTCGCCGACCTTCAGGGCCGGGCGAATCAGCGGGCGGCGGAGATGTCGGACGAAGCGGCGCTCCTGTCGGCCGGGATTCCCCTGTGGCTCAAGCGCGGGGAAAGGGGCGCGGGTTCGTGAGGACTCCGGTCGAGTTCGCCGAACAGATAGCCGGATACGCCGGGCGCCTCCGGGACGAACTGGGCGGGACGGGCCTTGCGGAAAAATTCCTGCCCCGCTGCGCTGTGGTCTGGACGCTCATCACGAGAATACCCCTGCCCGGGGCGCTCATGGGGAGCGGACTGCCCTCCCTCACCGCGGACGCCATGACCATGCTGCCGCTGATGGGCGGGCTTTTCGGGCTCGCCGCGGCGATCCCGGCGTATCTCGCGGCGCAGGTCCTGCCGCACGCCGCCGCCGCGTGGGTAGCCTGCGGCCTCTATACCGCCCTGGGGTGGAGCCTCCACCTGGACGGCTGGGGCGATCTGTGGGACGGCATCGGATCCGGCAGGAAGGGGGACGAGATGCTGAAAGTGATGAAGGACAGCAGCACCGGCGCCTTCGGAGCGTCCGGCATAGTGCTTGCCATAGCGATAAGGGCCTCTCTGCTCTCATCCGTCGGCGCGGACAAGTGGATTCCCGTCTGCGCCGTCGCGGCCGGGGTGGGGCGTTTTGCGGCCGCCGTGACCGCCCGGATCGGAGAGCACCCCTGGGAGGACGGCATGTCGCGGGACGTGGTGAGGGACTTCGAGGGGTATCAGCTGTTCTGCGCATTCGCCGCCGCCTGCATCCTGCTCCCCTTCGACCCGAATGGCTGGGCTGCGGGAATGATCGCGTCCTGCCTGTCCGGGGCGGGGTTCGCTCACCTGGCCAGAAAAAACCTGGGCGGGACTAACGGCGACGTGCTGGGCGCGTCCGCGGTGGCGGGGGAACTCATCGTCATGGCGGCCTGCCTGTAGAACTCCGGCGGCAGATAGGGCCCGCCGCGGGCGCGGGCACACCCTGAAACCGCCTATTATTCCGGGAGGAAACATATTTTGCGTCATTCAAAGATAAAACTGCTGGTGTCCGATCTCGACGGCACCATGCTCGACAGCTCGGGGCGTATACCGAACCGGAACATCGAGGCCGTCAGAGCCGCGATGGAACGGGGAGTGAAGGTGACCTTATGCACCGGGCGCATGTACTCGTCCGCGCGGAAGTTTGCCGAGACTCTGGGCATAACGGACGTTCCGCTGATATGCTATAACGGCTCGATGATCCGGGGCATGGACGGCGTCACAGCCCTGCATCTGAAACTGGACATGGAGACCGCCCGGGGGCTGCTGGCCCTGTTCAGGGAGCGCGGCATATACGTGCAGTCCTATATAGACGACGAACTGTACATCAAAGACCCCGACGACGACGATTTCGTCAATTACACGAGACATTTCGGAATGCTGGGGCGTCCCGTGGGGGACGCTCTGTACGAGCCTTTGACCGAGCCCACGAAGCTGCTTGCCAAGACCGCGGGCATAGAGGCGTCACACGCCCTGATACGCGAACTTTCCGGACGTTTCGGCAAAAAACTCTACATCACGAGCTCCAACGAGGATTTCGTGGAGATGATGAACCCCGAGGCTGGCAAGGGGCGATGCCTGGCAAAACTGGCCGAAATGCTGAGCATACCCATGAAAAACGTCATGGCTATGGGCGACGGTGAGAACGACGCCGGAATGATCCGGGCGGCGGGCGCGGGCGCGGCGATGGCAAACGGACGGGAGAGCGCCCTCGCGGCTGCGGACTGGACGGCGCCCTCCAACGACGAGTGCGGAGCCGCCCTGGCGATAGAGCATTTCATCCTGAACCGGCCTTAGAGCATCCGCCCTGGGCGCGGGGAAGTTTTAAAAGGGGTTATAATTGCGTAAATAAAACCGCGGCGCTTCCGCAACGGGGAGCGAAAAGCGAAAGGGAGCGGATGTGATCTTATGCCGACCGGCGATGCAAATCTGAAACTGCGCATAGAAACGATACTGAAGGACCTGACCGCCGTCTACACCCCGACGGGAACGGCGAAGGAGCGCGATGTCGAGGCCGTATACCGTGAATGGTTCAAATCCGTGCCCTATCTTGCCTCCCGTCCCTCTCAGAGCGGTTTTTTCCCGATACCGAACGACCCGTTCGGGCGTACCGTCCCCTGGTGCGTGATAAAGGGCCGGGGGAATGAGACGGTCGTTCTGCTGCACCACAGCGACGTGGTGGACACGGACGACTACGGCGCGCTCCGCGAACTGGCCGTGCTGCCGGACGAGCTTGCCGCCGCTTTCGCCTCGGGGAAAATGGACCTGGGGGAGGACGCGTCGAAAGATATGGAAAGCGGTGAATGGATTTTCGGCAGGGGGACCGCCGACATGAAAGGCGGCGCCGCCGTGCAGATGGCCGTCGCCGAGGAATACGCGCGCCGGGCGGACATGGGCGCGATGCCGGGCAATATCGTGCTGCTGGGGCTTCCCGACGAGGAAAACCTGTCCGCGGGAGGACGGGCCGCCCCCCTCGTGCTCAAAGAACTGAGGGAGAAATTCGGGCTCGATTATCTTTACGCCGTAAACTCGGAACCCACGGACAGGACCCTGGGGCCGGACAAGCCCAAGATATTCGTCAGTTCCATCGGGAAGGTGCTGCCGCTCATATTCGTCCGGGGAGCGCTGGCCCACGCCGGAAGAGTGTACGATGGCTTCAGCCCGGCGCGTTTGCTGGCCCACATAGTCCGCAGGCTCGACATCAACCCGGCCTTCATCGACGCCGACGGAGACGTCGTCTCCTGTCCCGCGGCGTTTTTGTACATGAAGGACTGCAAGACGGCCTACGATGTCTCCCTCCCCCGTTCGGCGGCGGGGGTCATGAACGTGATGTTCCTCAAAAAATCCGTGGCGGAGATAATCGGCATAATAAGAACAAACTGCGAGGCGGCCTTCGGCGAGGCGATAGAGGACGCGCAGAAGAGTTTCGACGAGTACGGCCGCGCGGCGGGACGGGAGCCCCGGACGCTTCCCTGGGAAGTCTCCGTCAGGCTCTACTCGGAAGTGTACAAAGACGCCCTGCGGTCTTCGGGCGGAAATTTCTCACGCGCCATGAAAGCTCTTGCGGAGGACCTGAAGAAGAGGACGGATTCAGGGGAAATCAACCTTGTCGAGGCCTCCCGCCGGGTGGTGGAGACGACGCTCCTTTACACGCGGCGCCAGTCCCCCGAGGTGGTGATAGCGTTTGCGCCCCCCTACTATCCGGTGGTGAACAATTCCATGCTGAAAGACAAAGCCGCCCGTGCCGGCGAGGTCTGCGACGCGGTGATATCTGAGGCGTCGGAAGCCTTCGCGGACGTCCACATAAAGCACTGTCTGGCCGGCATGTCGGACTTCAGCTACTTCCTGCGAAATCCGGGGGAGGACGGCGCGGAGTGCATAAAGGACCTCATGCCGCTGTGGGACGGCATATACTCGATACCCTTCGACGCGATAGCCGAAATATCGATGCCCATAATCAACATTGGCCCCTGGGGAAAGGGGATTCACACTTACAGGGAGAGGGTTTGGGCGGAGGACCTGTTCGTCAGGGTCCCGCACCTCCTGAAATTCGCGGTAGATAAAATCATCGGCTGATCACCGGCAGGCCGTTCAGGTGCGGCCTTGCGGGCTTTATCCCGTCCGAGTAGCACCAGGCCCCGCCGGGGTCGTATTTATCCCACCCCGTGCCGCCGAACAGGTCCCGGTCCGCAAACTGCTGAGTG
>JAISWP010000083.1 GCA_031271065.1 Synergistaceae bacterium | reverse complement strand
TATTAGCAGCCGTTTCCAGCTGTTGTCCCCCTCCGATGGACAGGTCCTCACGCGTTACTCACCCGTCCGCCACTAAATTACACATACCTCGGATTCCAGCAAGCTTTCCTCCTCGGTACACGTAATCCCGTCCGACTTGCATGTGTTAGGCACGCCGCCAGCGTTCATCCTGAGCCAGGATCAAACTCTCATTGGCTTTTTACTTCCCGAAACTGATCCTCGAAAGGGGTTTCGGAAGAAAATATGGCTTCCTCGCAAAACGCCGAAACGTTTTGCTTTTAAAGCCCAAATTGCGAAATTGCCCTTGCGTTTACTGGTCTTCTGTTCTTGCTCAGTATAGTCGTCCTCTCCTGGAGGACGTTTTCAAGGTGCCGTGCTCAAGCGAGCAAGGGGAAGTATAATCAGCCCGGGACAATCTGTCAACACTTTCTTTTGGATATTAACCGGCCATAAAAGATATTTGACAGTATATAAAACATTACGATTCATTTCCGACTTCCCCGGTTCGGGACGGCGCAAGGGATAATTCCAGCCCCCGGGAGACTGAATGTAAAGGAAACAGCGCGGGCGGATATCATGAATTTTTTATTCCTTGTACATATATACGTTACTTGCGATAATTATCTGGCTTTAAGATATATTGGGCAAAACAAGGAGGCGGCCAATGACTATCAGCATCGTAATAGCGGACGATCACCCTCTGACGCGCTCGGGGTTAGCCGAGTGGATAAAAAGAAATGAAAACTTCTCCCTGACCTCGGAGGTCGAGGATGGGGCATCCGCGTGGGAAGTAATCAGATCGACCAGGCCTGACATCGCCCTGCTCGATATACAGATGCCCAAAGAGACGGGAATATCGGTGGCCCAGAAGATCAAAAGCCACGGCCTGCCAACCCGCGTGATAATGCTGACCAGCTTCAACGCGCAGCCCTATGTAATGGCGTCCCTCAGAGCCGGCGCTATGGGGTTCGTTCTCAAGACCACAGCGGTGAGGGAACTGGAGATAGCGATCAAACAGGTGATGGGCGGCAGTTTCTACCTCGACTCCAGGGTGGCGGGAATCCTGAGCGACCGGGAGAGTCTTCCGGAACCGCTCTCCGCCAGGGAGCGGGAAGTCCTGCTCGCCACGTCCAGGGGATTTTCCATAAAGGAAATAGCCTCCATGCTGTGTATAACGGAAAGAACCGTCCAGGCCCACCTGACGTCCGTGTATTCCAAATTCGGCTGCAGGGGCAGGAGCGAAGCCCTGCTGGTGGCCCTGAAGTACGGAGTCATAACGCTGGACGAACTGCTGGAGACCACATCTCTCGACGGGGAAAATCATACGTGCTGAGGCGCAAGCTCCTCACCATCCTCTTTATATGCGTGCTCCTTCCTGTCCTTGTCGTTCTGTTCGAGTCCGCGGCCACCGTAATGTCCCAGAAGAAGATGACTACGGACATAGCCGGGCGCTATGTCGAGAGCCTCGCAGACTACGCGGCGGACAGGTGGAACGAGGGGAACCCGGACAGGATATCGGCTTTCCTGTCGCTTGCGGCGGACCGCGGATACGACGCCCTCGTCTCGTACGACGGAAAAGAGCAGTGGGACAAAACGCTGAAGCGCAGCACCGGCGCTAAGGGCAAATTTATCCCCGGGATGGTCGCCTACATAACCTGGCGGGGCGAACTGGTGTCATATTCCCAGAACGCCGCCGTACTGGCCACTATATTCTCCGGCACCATGAGGAACACGGCCGGACTCGCGGCGGACCGCGGCAGCATAACGGGCAGTTTCAGCCTTGGCGGCAGGCAAGTGGCATACGTGGCCCGCATAGCGTCGACCAGAAACCCGAGGATATACGCCGTGGCTGCGGTATCAATGATGAGCTGGGTCGGCAGAAACGATTTCAACATGATGAAGCTGGCGTTCGCCGGCACTCTCGGTATGCTGATATGCCTCGCGGCCCTTCTCGTCCTCCGCGGTTCCGTCATACTTCCGCTGCAGAGCCTCTCGGCCGAGGTGAACACCCTCAGATGGGGCTCCGAGACGCCGGACAGGGGCGAGGAACGCCGCGCTTTCGGACGCCTGAAGATCGACGAGATATCGTCCCTCAAAAAGGCGATAACGGATCTGGCCTGCAGAATGATCGACAAAGACGCGCTGGAAAAACGCTACCTTGGGGATATCATCAAAGCGCAGGAGGACGAGCGCGGCCGGATTGCCCAGGATATACACGACGGCCCGATCCAGGTATTGTCGGCCCTGATACAGCGCATCCAGATGGTCAGCCTCACCTCGAACGGACTGCCGGATGAAGCCGCCTCCCAGCTCGTCACCGCGGAAGAAACAGCACAGAACCTGGTCGAGGACCTGCGAGACGTATGCGATTCGCTCGTGCCCCCCTGGGTATCTCTGGGAATAGTCTCCTGTATGGAGGAGGCCGCGAGCAGATTCGAACGCCAGCACTCCGTAAAGGTTCTCACGAATATCGACCAGTCCCTGAACGTCCCCCAGGAGATCACCCTGGCGCTGTTCCGGATATTCCAGGAAGCGGTGTCCAACGCGGTGCGGCATGGAAACGCCGCTGAAGTCGGCGTCGATGTGAGGGAGGACGAAGAGGGCCGCTTGGAGTTCCGCGTCGCGGACAACGGGGTAGGTTTCGAGCCCGACGAGGAAACTTTAGGTATGCTGCTCCAGGAGGGGCGCCGCGGGCTGACTGGAATGAAACGCAGGGTGGAGATGCTGGGCGGCGAATTCGATATATGGTCCGAACCGGGAAATGGGACTATAATAACTGTCAGGATAAAGCTCCATGCCGGCGCGCATCTGTCCGGCGCGGAGTGAATGAGGAACGGAACAGAGCCCCTCGCCTGGAGGAATACGCATGATACTGACGATGGAAAATTTCATGGATAAAAACGAGATGTACGCGCATCTGGACTCCGCCTGTGCGGCGGTTATAGACAGGCGGGACGACGTGATATCCAGTCTCGCGAACGCGTCGGCGCTGATCAAAATGTACCTCGCGGATACGAACTGGGTCGGCTTTTACCTCTATAAAGAAGAAAAGCTGATGCTGGGGCCGTTTCAGGGGGCCCCAGCCGTGACGAATATAAAGATGGGAAAAGGCGTCTGCGGAAGCGCGGCGGAAAACCTCAAGACCATGAGGATAGGCGACGTGAAAACCTGTGATAACTATATCGCCTGCGACGATTCATCCGCGTCGGAGATAGTGATACCCCTCGTCAAAAAAGGCAGGCTCATCGGAGTGCTGGACATCGACAGCCCCGTGCCCGAACGTTTCGACGCGGAGGACGAGAAGGGCCTCGAAAAGATCGCAGCTTCCCTGGTCCGGCTCATATACATGTAAAAAAATCGATAACGTTCGGCGAATTCTTTAAAAATTTTCCAGTCAGTCCGCTTTCCGCGAAACGATGAACTCGTCAATATTTTCGGCGTTGAAATGCGGCAATAGAACTGGTTTTTCTACGATGATCCTGTTTTGGCGGCAATGATCAAATCTTTCTTCTTTGGTTCATCACAGCCCCCGCACAAACCCTAAGAACTCATCGAAATGAGCCGCGCCGTTTATCTTTAAATCCTTGTTCTCGAACACCATGTAATAGCGGTAAGCAGGGCCGGCTTTGTTCGCCCATACGCTGCCGACTTCCGCTTTTTTTGCAGATTCCGAATTTTCAAGATGGTCGCCTTTCGGCTCGATCATCAGAATATGTCCGCTCTCCGTCATCGCTATGATGTCGGGG
>JAISWP010000071.1 GCA_031271065.1 Synergistaceae bacterium | reverse complement strand
CCAGCTGCCCCTGCGCACGTTATCCCCCGCGATGCCGGCCCATTTTTTATAAAGGGCGCCGGAGGCCCCGCGGACCGTCTCATACGGACGCGTCCTGTTGAGGAGCCTCATGAGCATATCGCCGTAAAGCAGGCCCAGGAGGGATCTCCACAGGGTCCCCCCGGATATTCTGAATTTTTCGGCCCCGCTGTTTTCCTGGGCGTTGGCCGCCAGTATCCGCACCTGTTCGAAACCGGCCGCGTCGAGGGCGCGGCGCAGCAGCGGCACATAGTTGCTCGCCCTGCACGCGCCTCCGGTCTGCGCGTAGAAGCAATCCGTCCTGCCGGGGTCGTATTCTCCGCTTTTAAGAGCCTTGAGGAACTGCCCCACGACTACCATCGCCGGATAACAAGCGTCGTTGTTGACGTACCGCAGGCCCAGTTCGACCGACTCCCTCCCCCCTTCGGGAAGCACACGGAAATCCATCCCCGATCCGGTCATGGCGAGCTCGATGAAATGGAAGTGATGACCGGAAAGCGGGGGACAGAGCACCGTCCTCGTCTCGCTCGATGGAGGGCGAAAGGGCGCGGGGGGCGTCACGCCAGCGCTTGTCAGGGGCGCTCGCGATTCGCTCCTGCCGCGCGTTTTGACCGACGAAAGCAGCGAGCGTATCCTTATATTCACCGCTCCGTTGTTCTTTCCCTCGTCTATCTTTATGAGGGTGTGCAGTTTGCCGTGGGAGGCCAGAATGGCGGAGGCCTGGTCCGCGCTTATCGCGTCGAGGCCGCACCCAAACGAGTTGAGCTGCACCATATGGACGTTCTCGAAATCCGGATGTCTGGCGACCACGGAGGCGGCGCGGAACAGTCTGGAATGATACGTCCACTGGTCGATGACATACAGCGGATCGACCCCTCCTATCCCGTCCGCCAGATGGCATATCGAATCCTCCGTCAATACGGCGGCTCCATAACTGCGGATCAGATCGGGTATGCCGTGGTGCACTTCCGGATCCAGATGATAAGGATGTCCGGCCAGCACTATGCCGGTTCCGCCCGTCTCATTCAGGCGGGCTATGACCTCTTCGCCGCAGCGCCTGACGCTGTCCTTGAACGACCTCTGGGAATCGCGCGCGGCCGCGAAAGCCCGGGAGATTTCCCGGCGGGTGACCCCAAAACGGGACAGTTCCCCGTACAAGCGGCGTTTCATCCTCCCGGATTTTTCCTCCAGTTCCATCGGCAGGGGCGGACGCAGAAAATCCACATCCATCTCCCGGAGAGCGTCGATGTTGAGATACGTCACGTCGGGGTAACCGGTGACGACCGGGCAGTTGAAATGCTTGTGGGAGTCCCCGAATTCCTTTGATTCCATCTGGATGATCGGATAAAATATACGCTTCACTCCGCGGTTCAGCAGATCCAGAATATGCCTGTGCACTACTTTCGCGGGATAACAGACCGTCTGTGAGGGGATAGTGTCTATGCCCAGATCTTCGGGAGGGCGTTCGGACGACAGTTCTACCCTGAATCCGAGGTCCGTGAAAAGAGCGAACCAGAACGGATAATTCTCGTACATGTTGAGAACGCGCGGAATGCCTATCACGCCGCGCGGAGCATCTTCGAGAGGAAGAGGTCCGCGGCCGCTGAACAGCAGCGCGTATTTGCGATCGAACAGATTGGGGGGCAGCTCTTCATCCGGCTGAGGCGCGGCGCCGGCGCCCCGTTCGCACCGGTTGCCGGAGATATACAGGCGGCCGTCGTCGAAGATGGTCTTTGTGAGTATACATCTGTTTCCGCATCCGCCGCACCTCGCCGCGGCCGTCCTCGCTTCCATGGAGCGCACCGCTTCTCTGCCGATAAGCGCCCCCCCGCCGTCCGCGTCACGGGCGGCAAGAGCGGCGCCGAATGCTCCCATGAGTTCTGACAGCTCCGGGCGCACTACCTCGCGTCCTGTGACGAGCTCGAAGGCCCGCAGGAGCGCGTCGTTGCGAAAAGCTCCGCCCTGGACAACTATCTTCTCACCGAGATCGTCCGTGCTGCGTATCTTCAGCACCTTGTATAGAGCGTTGCGCACCACGGAATACACCAGCCCAGACGATATGTCGGGGACGCTGGCGCCCTCCTTCTGCGCCTGGCGCACGCGGGAATTCATGAACACAGTGCAGCGGGAACCAAGGTCGACCGGCATCATAGAGGTCTCCGCCGCCAGGGCGAAGTCCTCCACGGACATTTCCAGCGACTCGGCGAAACTCTGGAGGAACGAACCGCAGCCCGAGGAACAGGCCTCGTTGAGAAAAACCCTGTTTATAACACCGTCCTTCAGGCCCAGACACTTCATGTCCTGGCCTCCGATGTCTATCACGAAGTCGGCGCCCGGAAGGACGAACTGCGCGGCGGCGGCGTGGGCGACGGTCTCGACCTCCCCTACGTCTATTCCGAACGCGGCTTTTATCAGCTTCTCTCCGTACCCCGTGACGCCGCTTCTCCTGATGACCGCGCTTTCCGGCAGCTCGTCGTAAAGCTCCGTCAGCAGCTCGCGCACGGTGCGTATAGGCTCTCCGTTTCCAGAGGGACGATAACGGGTGAAAAGCACTTCTCCCTCCGAGCCGATGAGGACGGCTTTGGTGGTCGTCGACCCGACGTCTATGCCAAGATACGTATCGCCCCGATATTCCGAGAGCTTCCCTCTTCGAGTCCCGCCGGGGGCGTGCCTTTTTTTGAATTCGGCTCTGTCGGCTTCATTCATGAAAAGGGCCGGCAGGACGCTGACGGAACTCTGGCGGCTGGCTGCGAAGTACGCGGCCGCTGCGTCTTTTAGTTTTTCCAGATCGAGAGGACCGCTGCGCTTTCCCAGAATGGCCGCCCCTATGGCGACATAGAGATGCGGGTTCTCCGGGGAGATGCACTGATCTTCTCTCAGGCCGAGAGTCTCGGTAAAGCGCTTCCTGAGTTCCGGCAGGAAGTAAAGGGGACCTCCGAGGAACGCGACCCTGCCCGATATCCGGCGTCCGCAGGCGAGTCCGCTTATGGTCTGGTTCACTATCGCCTGAAAGATGGACGCGGCTATGTCCGCTTTCGACGCCCCGTCGTTCAGAAGGGGCTGAACATCCGTCTTGGCGAATACGCCGCACCTGGACGCTATCGGATAGATCGTTTTGGAGTCCTTCGCCAGTTCGTCGAGCCCGGCGGCGTCGGTGCCAAGGAGAGCTGCCATCTGGTCCAGAAACGCCCCGGTCCCTCCCGCGCAGGTCTCGTTCATCCTCTGATCTATGCCTGAAGCGTCGAAAAACGTCAGTTTAGCATCCTCGCCGCCGAGTTCTATGCTGACGTCCACCCCCTTGAGATAACGCTCGACGCTGGCTTTGCAGGCGACCAGCTCCTGGGCGAAGGGGACACTCATCCCTTCGGCCATGGCCAAAGCGCCGGAACCCGCCAAAGCCACCGTTATCATGGAACCGCCGTAATTGTCGTTCAGTTCGTTCATTATATCGCCGGCGGTGGTGTGAATATCGGCGTAATGCCTGCGATAAAGACTGTGTATGAGGCGGTCGTCCTCGTCGAGGACCACAGCCTTGGCTGTCGTAGACCCTATATCCAGCCCTACATGCAATAGCGACATGTATTGCCTCCTTTTGTTAAACGTCGATCGATTCAATAACCGCGATGAATCGTGAGGGTTTCTCTTATGATCGTCGAATTAAAACAGCAGGAAAAGGGTTTATTTACGGGAAACCATGTCGGCGCCGTGGGCGCGCGACTCCATATCGGGGCCTGGGAACAGCGGCGCGGATTCGAATGTGCCGATTGACGGCGTCAGGCAGCCAGCAGAGAGAGAATGTGCAGCTATCGCGGGCTGCAGCGCGGACAGGCCGGAAAGCCTGGCCCGCGAACCGCCCACCTCGCCCGCGGACAGCGCGCTGTCCAGTATGCCGCGCGCGTTCAGGTATGTGAGCACTCCGTCGCGCTGCAGGGTTTTCTCCGAAAGTTTCTGCGGCGAGATGGAAGCAAGACAGAGGCACAGAAAGAGCAGAAGCGTCATAAGGACGGAGGCATAGGTCCGCCTGATGCTGTAACGTTCCAGTCTCAGATCCATGTCCTCACCTCCATATATATACTGCGTAATATTAGCATGAAACGCGGCTTCAGTCCATTATGACATTGTAGAAGGCATTCTCGGATGATTCGGGGAATCGCCGTAAAAAGACAGCTGAAGCGGCAGCCGGAGGATGATCCCCGGCGGGTTTTTTGTTGACTCGCCCGGGAAATCGTTATACACTGAGACACGCTTCGTGCGAGGGTGGTGGAACTGGTAGACACGCCAGACTTAGGATCTGGTGCCATCGGCGTAGGGGTTCGACTCCCCTCTCTCGCACCAGCGGCAAAAACGCCAGAAACAAAGCCGCCCGGAATCGCCGGCGGCGCAAACGCAAAGAACCCCGCGGACGGTTCTTCCGATAAATTGAGACGAGCAGGCAAAAAGGATACGATATTCTGCACGGCCTTTCTGACGCAATTCCGGTTTCAGTTCATTTTACCGGACGATCACCCCTGCAAGACGTGCTTTATCCGTATCGCGGAAAGCTGGACGCCCCCTTCGCCCATGACTATGAAAAAATACTCGTCGAGAGGGCCGCTTTGCAAAGCCCGGCGCTCGGCGCATCGATACTTCGCCTGGGCATGGTCTGCGGTGAAAATGACCCGAACCGCTGGGAATTGAGCGAACCGCGATCATCCGGATTTCAGCTCTCAAAATCGACTGACGGAGACGGTTCTCATTAAAACAAAACGGCGGTCCCCAAGGCGGCATGTTTGCCTGTTTACATCGTCCGCATAAATAGATATGATTCCAAAGGCAAAGATGTCGGCAATGAAATTTCAGGAGGTGTTTATTTTGGCCGGTCAGGTCGAAAAAAAAGAAAAACAGGCGAGCCAAAACAACGGCGTTCAAGTGAGCCGTGAAGCAGTTAAAAAAACAGTAAAACAGCGCAGAACAGGCATCACGGAGACGTGTCTGCGTGACGCGCACCAGTCGATAATGGCGACGCGCCTGCGCACGGCGGATATGCTTCCGATATGCGAGGCGCTGGACGAAGTCGGTTATCACTCGCTGGAAATGTGGGGAGGGGCCACGTTCGACACGGCCATGCGTTTCCTGGAGGAGGACCCCTGGCAGCGTCTGCGGGAGATCCGGCGCCGCGTAAAAAAGACAAAGCTCCAGATGCTGCTACGGGGACAGAACCTGGTGGGATACCGCCATTACGCTGACGACGTGGTTCGTGAGTTCGTGAAGCGGATGGTGGGCAGCGGCATCGATATAGTCCGCATATTCGACGCGCTGAACGACCTTCGCAACACCGAAGCGGCGGCCAGCCAGGTCAAGCGCGAGGGCGCGCATCTCCAGATGGCCATCTCCTACACCATATCGCCGGTCCACACGCTGGAGCTCTTTGCGAAGCAGGCCCGCGACATGGCCGATATGGGCGCCGATTCCATATGTATCAAAGACATGGCTGGGCTCATGACGCCGGTAGCGGCTCGGCAGCTCGTGGAAGCGATAAAGGCCAAGGTCGATCTCCCCGTGCAGCTGCACACGCATTACACCAGCGGGCTCGCCGCCATGACGTACCTGGAAGGCCTGGAATCCGGCGCCGACGTGTGCGACTGCGCCATATCGCCCTTCGCTATGGGCACGAGCCAGCCGGCGACCGAGACGATGGTCGCGGCCCTGGCGGACGGTCCTCTCGACACCGGGCTCTCTCTCGAAAAATTGCTTCCGGTGGCCGATTACTTCACCGGCATGAAAGATAAGTACAAAGACATAATCATGGGAGTCTCTGGAGTGGACATCAACATTCTGCTCTACCAGGTGCCCGGCGGCATGTACTCGAACCTCCAGAGCCAGCTCAAGGAGGGCGGCGCAATAGACAAGCTCAAGCAGGTGCTGGAGGAGGTGCCGCGCGTCCGCGAGGAAATGGGCTACCCGCCTCTCGTCACTCCGACTAGCCAGATAGTCGGCACCCAAGCGGCTATGAACGTGATGGTGGGCGAACGCTGGAAGATCATCCCCAAAGAGGTCAAGAACTATTTCCTAGGGCAGTACGGGCGTACTCCGGCTCCGGTTAACAAAGAGATACAGGCGAAAGCCACGGATGGAGAAACGCCGATCACATGCAGGCCCGCGGACAATATACCGCCCGAGCTGGACAAGCTGCGCGGCGAGATCGCGCCGTGGATACTTCAGCCCGAGGACGTACTGTCGTACGCCATGTTCCCGCAGGTAGCGAAGGACTTCCTGCCCAAGAAATTCGCCCGCGAGACCAAGGTCAACATAGGGATAGACAGCCCGATAACGGAGGAAGCCTACCCGATCTGATAACCCGACGACGCAGCGGCGCGCTGTTTTCTCCGGTTGACGCACCGGAGAAAACAGTGTAAACTTTCCTACGCGTGCGAAGGTGGTGGAAACGGTAGACACGCATGCCTCAGGAGCATGTGCTCGCAAGGGCATGGGGGTTCAAGTCCCCCCCTTCGCACCAATATCAAAAACCACCCAAAACTATCACGGTCTGAAACAGTCCATACATAAACCGCTTGAATATAGAGATCAACCCATATCAACGGGTTTTCTGATATCTACTGATATCAGCCGGCATCCGCATTTTTTCCGGAATTGTATTATGATAAAGGGCAGTCCTGCCGGGAGGGGAAATATATGGATATCGAAGCGGTCTCCGATTATGTGAAAGAATTGCTCGAATCGCCTGAAAACGCCGTATCTCCTGAAGCTGCCATCTCGCCTGATCTCGCGGGAATGAGAATGTTCGACCTCGTCATGGCCGGAGCCGCCAGCGCGGACGACGAATTGTTCGCGAAATTCCGGACTCCCGGGATAGCCGGGCCGATGTTCATGCCGCCTCGCGAATGGATGCCGGAAGCGTCCAGCGTGATTTCGATATTCTTCAAGTTCACGGACGGGATAGTCCGAAGCATGGAGAACTCTTCATACTGGCCCTCTCCGGAGTGGCTGCACGGGAGGATCGAGGGCCAGGCTTTCATATCCTGGGCCGTGGGTATGCTCGCCGAAAAGCTGAAAAGCATGGGACACGCCGCCCTGGCGCCCGCGTCCGACGGAAGATTCTCGGTGTCAAGATCTGACGGCGGGACGGGAAAAACACGGGGCGCGTCTTATTCCAGCAGCTGGTCGGAGAGACATGCGGCTTTCGCCTGCGGGCTCGGCACCTTCGGCCTTTCAAGGGGCATCATAACGAGAATCGGAACTCCGGGCAGGTTCGGGAGCGTCGTCACCTCCCTGGAACTTGCGCCCGAGAAAAGAGAATACAGCGCTGCCTATGAATACTGTTCGATGTGCGCCGTCTGCGCGAAAAACTGCCCGGCCGGAGCTATAACGCTGGAGAACGGGAAGGACAATTCAATATGCTCCGGTTTTCTCGACCTCACAAAGGAGCGCTTTGCCCCGCGCTACGGATGCGGCAGGTGTCAGATCGGCGTCCCCTGTATGGCGGGACCGGCGGCAAAAAGATAGAAAAACAGGGCTGATACGCGCAGAAACCGTACGGAACGCGAGACGCCGGCGGATCCGCCCTGCCCCCGCCTATTTCGGGGAGTGCCGTCAGTGCGCCGAACGCTCCAGAAGAGTATCTGGTTTCCAAAAGGGGCGGAGATTTCGAGATAACGCTCGGCTGGGACTTTGTGATAGCCCGCCGTTCGAGGCTCGGCGACGCGCCTAATTTATATCCGGCGGGGTCATGCTTTTTTGTGTCACTGAAGTAAACATAATC
>JAISWP010000004.1 GCA_031271065.1 Synergistaceae bacterium | reverse complement strand
CCAGGTCGTCGGCCAGATATACGAGGTCGTAGTAGACCCATTCCGGGTATTTGAACTCGACTGGCCCTTCACCCGCGGAAACCTCTCGCGGAAGGATAAAGGCGAACGCCGTCATACAGAAAAAAGCAAAGACAACTCCCACAGCAGACTTTTTTTCAAAAACTCGTGACATCTCTCACCGACCTCCTGATTGTATCGGGCAATCCCCGACTGATTTATAGGATTCTTAATTCTGCGCCGAACCAGCGGCGCGAAACGAGAACCGTCTTTTTATCGCAGCCGCAAATCAAATAAAGGCATCCTCAGCCCTGAAATTAATATATAAATAATATCGGAATGATATGTTATATAACATGACGGCAATTGTCAATATGAATTTCTCCCCTCGTCCATAAAGATTAAGGAAAACATACTCCGCCGCCGCCCATTGACGTTTGGGGATTACATGCTATATTTGCTCAACATATAATTCATATCTGGTCACTAAGATTATATTCGGAGTCATGGGGGCGGTTCACGGGTGAGGCGGATATTTTCGGCATACAGCCGGGTACGGTTTGAAAGCGCGGAAGCAAGGCCCGGATGATCTCTCTGGATGGAGTGAGCAAGACCTTTGCCGGCAGAGACAGCTCGGTCGAGGCTGTCCGGGACGTGTCGCTTCGGATAAACAGGGGCGAAATATACGGCATCATCGGTTTTTCAGGCGCTGGCAAATCGACGCTGGTCCGCTGCATAAACCTGCTGGAGCGTCCCACGAGGGGGCGCGTATTTGTGGACGGGGTGGACATGACGACGCTCTCAGAGAAGGAGCTTCGCCTCAAGCGGAGGAAGATCGGCATGATTTTTCAGCAGTTCAATCTCTTCGCGTCCCGCACCGCCGCCCAGAACATCGCGTACCCTCTCAAAAACAGCGGGCTTGACAAATCGGGCGTGAGGGACCGGGTCCGCGAGCTGCTCTCTCTGGTGGGCCTCGAGGACAAGGAAAATTCATATCCGTCGCAGCTTTCCGGCGGACAGAAGCAGCGCGTCGCCATAGCCAGGGCGCTCGCCAACGATCCCGGCATCCTGCTCTGCGACGAGGCCACCAGCGCGCTCGACCCTCAGACCACGCTGGGACTCCTGAAACTGCTGAAGAACCTGAACGCTGCTTTCGGGATAACCATAGTCGTCATAACACACGAGATGCAGGTCGTAAAGGAGATATGCGACAGGGTCGCGATTATGGAAAACGGGCGGATCGCGGAGGAGGGGGAGGTGTTTTCCATTTTCGCGGACCCGAAGCAGCGCATAACCCGCGAATTTATAGACACCACATCCAGCCTGTCGAAGATATACGGCCTGATCGGCGGAGACTCCCCCGCCGTCAGGATAGAACCGGGCGAATGTATATTGAAGCTGCGGTATCTGGAGCGAAGCGTCTCCGAGGCTCTGATCTCAACCATATCGAGGAGATTCGGCATCGACGCGGACATCATTTTCGGCAGTATCGAGCTCATCGGCGGCGCGCCTTTGGGCGGCCTGGTCGTCATAGCCCGGGGCGGGCCGTCCGGCATAGACGCGGCTATCGGCTATCTGCGCCAAAAAAACGTAGGAGTGGAGGTGATTTTGGATGCAAGAGGGGTTTCTGAACTACCTGATTCCGAACGTGATGTCAAAACCGCACATCTATTTCAGGTCAATCGCTGAGACGGCCGCAATGGTCGGCATATCCGGCGTATTCGCCTTCGCTTTCGGCATGTTCTTCGGGGTCGCCGTCACGGTGACGAGGGACGGCGGCGTCATGGAAAACGTTCCCGTATATCACGCTCTCGACAAAACCGTGAACTTTTTCCGGAGCATACCGTTCATAATCCTGCTGGCGGCTCTCATACCGCTGACCAGGCTGATAATGGGGTCGGCGATAGGAGTGAAGGGCGCGATAGTACCGCTGGTATTCGGCACCGCGCCGTTTTTTACCCGTCAGATAGAATCGGCCCTGTCGGAGGTCGACCGCGGGGTCGTGGAAGCGGCCCTCTCGATGGGCTCCAGCCCGGTCGAGATAATCTTTCGGGTATATCTCAGGGAGAGCATCGCGGGAATAGCGCGGGGAACGACGATCACGGCCATAAACCTCATAGGGCTCAGCGCCATGGCCGGCGCTGTCGGAGCGGGAGGTCTCGGAGACTTCGCCATAAGATACGGCCACCAGCGAAACCAGCTCGACGTCACTTACGTCACGGTACTGACACTGGTGCTGGCAGTGAACGCCATACAGAGGGCAGGCAGCGCCATAGCGAGGAAAAACAGCCATTAAAATAAATTACGGGAGGAATCATTACATGAAACGTGTGACAGCGCTTGCGGTATTCTTTTTGATTTTCGCGTCCTTCGCCGCCGCGGAGGCCGCAGACAGGGTGAAGGTGAAGATCGGCATCACAGGGGAGATGTACAGCGAACTCTGGGGACCCGCCATAGAGGCGCTTGCCGGGGACGGCATAGACGTGGAGCTGATCAGCTTCTCCGACTACACGCTGCCGAACGCGGCGCTGGACGCCGGGGAAATAGACCTCAACACGTTCCAGCATTACAACTATCTCAGCAACGAGATAAAGACGAAGGGCTACAAGATAACCCCCATCGGCGACACGCTGCTCGCCGCGCTGTGCGTGTACTCCAAAACCATCTCCAGCCTGGACGAGCTCAAGGCGGGGGACAAGATCGCAATACCGGGCGACGCGGTCAACACCGGACGGGCTCTCGCCGTTCTCCAGGGGGCGGGGCTCATCAAGGTGAATCCCGAAAAGGGCAGCCTCCCCGACGTTGCCGATATAACAGAAAACCGGCTGAACCTTGAATTCGTGCAGGTGGACGCAGCCGAAGTCCCCTCGATTCTCCCGGACGTGGCGGCTGGAATCATCAACGGAGGCTATGCCGTCGACTTCGGCCTGAGCCCGGCAAAAGACTCCATATTCTACGACGACCTGAGCTTCTACAAGGACAAGGGTTATGTTAACATAATAGCGGCGCGCACCGAGGACGCGGATAACCCGGTGTACAGGAAAGTCGTCGAGGCGATACAGTCCGACGCGACGGAGCGGGTGATGAAGGAGAAGTTCGAGGGCGCGTTCATACCGGCGTGGAAATAACGCAAGCGGCGTTCGCGCCGGAGGGGGACTGAGAATATGAGCGGCGGGAATCTATCGGCAAAACTGATACACTCGGGGGACGGCAGGTCGAGCGGGAGGTTCCGCGACGCCGTGTCCCTCCCAGAGACGTTCCCGGTTTACATGACGAGCGCGTTCGCCTTCGAGAGCCTGGAAGCCCTTGACGCGGCCTACGACCATGCGGAGGGGTACATCTACTCCAGGATGGCGAACCCCAACTCAGACGCCGTCTCGTCCATACTCGCCGCCGCAGACGAAGGGGAGGGGGCTCTCGTGTTCTCGTCGGGGATGGCCGCCATAACCATGACGATACTCTCGCTGGTGAAAACCGGCGATCATATCCTGGCCTCCCCCGTGCTCTACGGAGGCGTGCGCGATTTTCTCGCAAACGAACTCGCCCGCTTCGGAGTGAGCGTCACCTTCGCGGACCTGACGGGCGGGGACATAAAATCCCTCATACGCCGCGAGACAAAGCTGATCTACACCGAAACCATCTGCAATCCGCTGATGGAAGTGCCGGACATCGCGGGCATCGCCGAAGCCGCCCGCGAGTCCGGCGTATTCTTCCTGATCGACAACACCTTCGCCACCCCGTCCGTGGCAGAACCCATTACGCTCGGAGCCGACGCCGTGCTGTACAGCGCCACGAAATATCTGGGCGGCCACGCCGACATAACCGCCGGGGCGGTCGTCGGAAACGCCGAGGTGATAAACGCGGTCAAACGGCGCCAGACGCTCTACGGGGCGACGCTTGGGCCTTCGGACTGCTGGCTCCTTGCCCGCAGTCTGCGCACCCTGGACCTGCGGATGAAAAAGCACTCGGAAAACGCGATGGCGGCGGCAAAATTCCTGGAGTCCCACCCCGCGGTGGAACGGGTCCACTATCCCGGGCTGGAGTCGTCCCCCTCCCGCGAACGGGCGAGACGGTTTTTCCGAAACGGCCTCTGCGGAGGGATGCTGAGCGCGGACCTCAAAGGCGGCGAAAAATCGGCGGCCTCCCTGATCGAGGCCCTCGAAATGATTGCGTTCGTCCCCAGCCTAGCCGGGACCGCGACCACCGTGTCATACGCCGCAAAGACCTCCCACCGCGCCTACAGCAGGGAGGAACGCGGGCG
>JAISWP010000251.1 GCA_031271065.1 Synergistaceae bacterium | reverse complement strand
CTCCTTCCGTGCCCGTTCCTCCCGCACCGCCGCGACGGCGTCGTCTCCGAGGACTATGCCGCTTTTGACGGCGTACATCTCGGAGACAAACTCAATTATGTCGTCCGGCTCTATCATGTCCAGAACGTTCGGCGGCTGTCCCGCGCCGGCCTGCATCGCGGCGAGACGCTCAGTGAAGTAGAGCAGCGTATCGAGCCCCCTCTGGCTCGCCCGCTTCTGCAGCAGCGCGAACTCGGACACATACTCGATCTTCACCGCCTCATACTCCAGTTCAGAGGGCGGCGGCGGAAACCGCCCGGCCCTCAGCATGATGCTGAATATCCTTTTGATCGCCGGGTCCAGTATCTCGGACGTCTGGCGCATGATGACAGGCGTCAGGATATACGCCTTCTCCGTGTCCTCCGCTTCCACCTGGGTCGCCGTGAGCCCCTGGCGCTTCACGGCGCTCCACATCCTGAACAGGTCCACGTAGAACGCCCGCTCGATCTGCATCCTGAGCCGCTCAATCTTCATCTCCGCGGCTTCGAAGTTGAAATTGACATTGTAAAGGCTGCTGATCACAGGAGGCCCGCCGCTGACCGGGTCGTACCAGGTCACATCGTTGGGCTTGGGCCTGAACCCCTGCTTGAGCATCTTCGGCGCGAGAAGCGGCGGAGCCACGGTCTTTTCCACAGCCCTGCGCGAGTCCATCTCCATCATCTGGAGCGTGACCGCGTCGTCAAGAGCCTGCTCCCCCGGGTGCTTCCTCCCGTAGATGTCGCTGCCCACCACCTTCCAGCGCCCCACGATGACCGGAAACTCCTCGTATCCCGACACCCGCAGGAAATCCGGCTTTTCCCGGCCCTCAAGCCACCACAGCGACTGCCAGTTCATGCCGCGCGGCCCTGGAATGTCCGCCTCATACTCCCTGTTGGGCTGTATGAGGTGGCAGACCCTGTGAGTCTCGCCGCTCCCCCTGGTCTCCCGCGTCTTTATCTCGCTCTGGAGCTCCGGGGGCAGGACTCCAACCCCGAACTCCTCCGCCAGCTGCTGAAGGGTAAACAGCATGATCCGGGCGAATCTGTTCACCCTGCCCTTGCTGTCAGTGCCTATCGCATATTCCCCTATCGTCATTGTGCGGCAGATAAAGACATCGTCCTCGTCCTCCTCGATGAACATCGCGCCGGTGCCGAAAGCGAGCTGTTCCTCCTGAAGATCGGAAAAAGAGTCGTAGAAATTGGTCGCCAGCATCTGCGCCGATATGACTTCCTCGCAGACCCCGATGTACGACTTGACGCTCTCGACGGTCCGGAGGCGCGTATTGGCCGGCGCAAGCGTGAACCAGCTCCGTCCCGGGCTCGCCAGCCCCGACTGCATCCCGGCTGCCGATTCCTCCAGTATCTTGAACGGCGCGCTGTTCTTCCGAAGCGCGCTCTTCTTCTTCAGGTCCTCAGCCTCGCCTTCCCTGAAACAGCCGCGGCTGGGCGCGAAATTGTCCCGGTACGCCTTCCACTCCTTCTCCTTGCGGAGCCTGCGGTCCCACATTGTCTTGAACACGCGGTCCGCCGCGGAGCGCATCATCCGCCTGTCCGTCATCCCTAGACACCCAGCTTGTCTTTCTGGACCGCCGGGCCGGCTGTCTGCATCGCTCCCCCGGCCTGCGTGTCCGACCGGGAGAAAGCCGCCGCCTTCCTCCTCCTGAGCTGCATGTTATACGCCGCCATGTTCTGCGTGTCCTCTATCGCCTCCGTCTTGACCGAGGGAGGCTCCTGGATGACTTTCGGTGGCGGGACGTAAGCCGCCTCCGACGCTTTCTTAGACTGATAGGCGCTGTAAACCGTTCCCGCGACCGCCGCCAGCGCCGCAACCCAAGCGCACATCTCTCACCGCTCCTTTCCGCCGTTAATTCCATACCAGTTCGTCGTCGTATCCGGACGAATCGTATGAATCTGAATACGAACAGCTCGATTCCACGTCCCCGTACACAGGGGAGAAGAACGTTACCGCCAGGGCGTCCGCCAGGTCCGGGCTCTTCCCGATCCGCTCCTTCATCTTCTCCTTCTTCTCGAGCACCATCCGGTTCGACGCGTCGAAGGAATACGTCGGCATCGAAAGCTCCTCGCAGAGCTCCTCGTCGTCCGGGAGCGATCCGCCGGACTCAAGCCACCTGCGCGTCTTGTCCCATATCTCCGCCCTGCGGTTCGAGTAACGCGCGCTGTCCATGGCTTTCTCCCCGAAATTCGCCTCAACCACGCTGTAACCCAGCTGCCTCACCCTGTCTATCACTCCCTCTCCCCGGCCCGCGTCGATGAACACGCAGTGAGGGCGGAAGTCGTTTATCTCCCAGACCACCGCGTCCGCCACCTCCATGTTGTTCAGCCCCCGGAACACCCTCGGCCTGAACGCCGCGAGCCCCTGACGCCGGATAATGACGCTCCTGTCTTCACCGTATCTCGCCGTGTCGACGCCGATGACGCGGGCCGAGTTCATCACGTCCCCAGCTGAATACCTTCTGCTCTTCGCGCCTGACACCAGGTCTATCGTGATGAGGACATCCGTTTCGGAGGCCGTGAAGTCGCAGTAAAGCTCCTGCCGTATCTCCATGGGCGTCATGTCCTTCTTCATCTCCTCGAGCTCGCCCTGGTCGATGACTCCGGTATCGTCCACGGTGTAAAGGCACGCGAAACGGTCCGGATCGCTCCGGTCTGCTTCATAGAAGTCATAAAGCGCGTTCCTGCCCTTCGGCGTCCCTATCCTCCACGCCCACCCCCTGCGGTCCGCTATCGCCGGGCGGACTATCTCCCCGTAGAAATTGCGCCTCATCTGCCCTATCTCGTCCAGGATGACCCCGTCGAAGTACGTCCCCCGGAAAGCGTCCGGCTTGTCCGCCCCGCCTATCATGATGACCGCCCCGGAACGCCCCGCGTGCTTCGTCGGCAGCGTCGCCGACAGCGATACCTCGCTTGTCTTCACTCCGGGGATCGCGCTCGTGTAATGCTTCAGATACTCCCAGGCAATCAGTTTCGCCTGCGTCCGGTACGGGGCGAAATACGCGTACTGAGGCGCGGGCCTGAGACTGTCCGCCGCCAGCCTTATCATGTGGTTCAGAGAACCCACCGTCTTGCCGAACCGCCTGTGACAGACGAGGGTCGCGAAACGTACGCGGGACAAAGCCGGGTGTATGACGTCCCTCCATATGACGCGGGGATGATACGGAATGACCGCGGCAGTATCAGGCATCGCCGCCGCCCGCTTCCTCCGCCTCTCCGGCGCCTTCCGTCCTTTCAGCCGCCGCGGCCTCCTCGTCCGTCATCCAGCGCATCTTTACGGTCACGGGACCGCCCTCCGCGTCCGCCAGGGAAATCTGGTTTTTCACCAGACCGCTCGCCTCCGCAAGCACCCGCAGAGCCGCCAGCTTGTCGTGCATGCTTATGTCAAACCCATCGAACGCCCCGTCCCTGCCCCTGTTCACCTTTATGCTCTTTACAGCCGCGGTCACGTCCGAGGACAGCCCGGGCGACGGGACGACAAGCGTATCCCCGAAGTCGAGTATCTTCTGGCCCCCGGAGAGCCCGGCAAGCTCCCGGAGTATCTCCTCCCGGTTCGGGTCGTCTCCGCCGGGCGATATATGGATAATGTCCGTCACGTCCGAAAACGCTATCCGGATGTACTCCCGCATCACGGCGGCCTGCACCTCCTCATGGCCGTAACCCGCGCTCCGCAGGGCTTCGCGCTCCAGCTCCCTTATCCGGGCCTTGATCTTAAGCCTTTTTAAGAGCTGGCACGCCTGAACGCCGGCGGTCTTCTCGCTGTATCCGGCTGAAAGCGCGGCCTGCGTCGCGTTCCTCTTCGCGTCCGACGTGTACGCCTGGCAGAAAGACTCCTCCATGGCGCCCAGCCCGCGGCCTTCAGATGTGTTCTGAATATCCCCGCCCGTTACGTCCATCCCCCGCTCCTCCCTTCCCGAGGCCGGCATGCCGGCACAGAAAGAGCCGCCCCGGGGGATTCCCGGCGGCGGCTCACAGTAATTTCCAGTATAGAGATTTTAGCACGAAATCTGTCAAATGCGAGTCTCGATTTTATCCACATTTTTTCTCAGCCGCTCTATCATCTCCGCGTCGAAGCGGCAGCGCCATCTCCTGAATATGGGGGCCAGCTGCCGGCATACCGGGAACATGTGATATACCGCACACGAACGCTTCTGGTAGATGACCGGCCTGCTCATTCCCAGTTCGGCGGCCAGCGTGCCCGCGTGCTCCCTGAGGAAGAACAGACGGTAAATGACGAGCCTCAGACCGTACGCCGCCATGCCGTAACGTTCGCATATCCTCTCAGCCGCCGCCGCCAGAAGCGTGTAATGGGGATCACACTCCCTGCGCTCGATGATCCTCAGCTGCTCCGGAAGGTATCTCGATCCGGGCGTGTCCGACGGATCAGGCCCCGACTCCGTGATGTACTCCCTGAGCTCCAGGTCAAGTATGACGCTGGGAAACGAATACAGGATATCCTCGACCATCTCCACGTCGTTCCTCCGCATGTTCAGCACCCCCCAATCCCGCGCAGTGACAAATCTTTTTCTTGTCACGCTCATGTCACACCTTAATGTCACACCCGCTCCTGATCTGATATCACTGAAAACTTTCCGCCGCTGTGACATCAGTGACATGAAATCTTGGAAAAAAATTTGAATAACACTCTTTAATAGAGATATGGAATTTATAAGCGTTTTTTCGCGTCACTTGTCACACCGACCTTATAAATCGGCAATGCACCTGCTTTCACAGGTGTGACATGAACCCGTGACATGAAAATCTCATGTCACAGAAATTCAGTATTTTCAAGGGTTCAGAGGTGTGACATGAAAAATATTTGTCACATCCTGGGCGGAGCCAGCACCCTCCTCGACCCAGTACCAGCTATCCTCTTCCCATCCAGAGCCCCCAGTCTCCTGAGCGCTCTGCCCGCCTTCCTCATCACCATGCTGATCTGGTTCAGCTGATACCCGCACTGGATGAGTA
>JAISWP010000248.1 GCA_031271065.1 Synergistaceae bacterium | reverse complement strand
GCAGGTAGCGGCGGGGCAGATGATACCAGCCCTCACCACCGGAGACCTGGACGTGGCGAACCGGCACACGCCCCTCGTGATAGCGGCGGTGGCTTCCGGAGCCGATATAAAGATATTCGCCGCCGGAAGCAAGTCGACCCAGCGCGATCCCCACATGAAATATTTTGTGAGGACCGATTCCCCTATCAAATCGATAAAGGATTTTCAGGGCAGGACCCTTGGCATCAACAGCTTCGGCGCCTGTTCGGAATACGTCACGAAGAAATACTGCCAGGATAACGGCGTCGATCCGGCGAGCATCCGCATGATCACCGCGCCGGACTCAGAACAGGAAGTGCCTCTCCTCCGCGGCGACACGGATGTGGCGATCATCCATCCTCTTTCGTCGGGCAGGGCCAGCGCCAATACCAAAGACTTCCGTCTCCTTTTCAGCGACTGGGACATCGACGGAGGCATAAGCGGCATGTGCCCGTATTCGGTGAGCGGCGGTTTTCTCGAGAAATATCCCGAAGCGGTGGCTGAACTGACCGCCATACTCTCCAAAGCCGCCCAGTGGAACAACACTCACAGGGAAGAAGCCCGGCAGCTCATGGCGAAGCGGTTCGGCTTCAAGATCGAGGAGACGGAGATGTTCGAATTTTACGAGGAGCAGATCATCCCGGACGAGAACATCCGGTACTGGCTGGACCGCCTCGAGGCCGAGCGGAAGATAAACCCGGGACAGGTGAAGCCCGAGCAGGTGTTCACAAATCAGCATAATCCGGCGAATAAATCATAGCGGCGGCCCGAAGTGGCGAAAATCCAGGCCCGGGGAGTGAACCGCGAATTTCAGATCAGAAATACCCTGGGCAGGAAAGAGCGGCTCAAGGTACTGGAGGGTTTCGATCTGGACATAAACGAGGGGGAGTTTCTCTCGCTTCTGGGGCCCTCCGGCTGCGGCAAGTCGACATTCCTCAGCATTCTGGCCGGGCTGGATAAATACGACGGCGGAGACATCCTCGTCGACGGCAGACAGCTGCAGGAGCGGAGTTTCAGCAGAGGCATAGTTTTCCAGAGCTATGCCCTGCTTCCGTGGCGCACGGTGATAAAAAATCTCGAGGTCGGCCTCGAGATACGTCACATTCCCAAACATGAGAGGCGCAGGACCGCGAGGCAATATCTCGAACTCGTCGGGCTGGCGGCCTTCGAAAATCAATATCCCCATCAGCTTTCCGGGGGGATGAAACAGCGGATCGCCATCGCCAGGGTGCTCGCTTACCAGCCTGACCTGCTGCTGATGGACGAGCCCTTCGCGGCCTTGGACGCCCAGACCAGGGAGAACCTCCAGATAGAGCTGCTTCGGATATGGGAGACCGACAAGAAAACCATCGTGTTCGTGACCCACAGCATCGACGAGGCGATACTGATGTCGGACAGGGTTGCTTTTATGAGCGCCAGGCCGGGCCATATAAAGGAGATCATCGAGATCGACCTGCCCAGGCCGCGGACCGAGGATATACGCAACTCCGCGGAGTTCGCGAAGATCAGGAAGAACCTTTGGGGCATGCTGCAGGACGAAGTCCTCAAGGTGCAAAGTTACGGGGGATATCTGTGAAAGAGAAATTGTACAGGGCCGGGGATATATTTTCGCGCAGCGTCGGGCTCATATTGTTTTTCATACTGTGGGAAGCCGCGCCGAGGCTGGGATGGGTGAGGAGCACGTATCTCGCGCCGCCGTCCCGGGTGTTTGGCGCCCTGTGGCTTCTGGCGCTGCGCGGCGAACTGGCGAGGCATGCGCTCATCAGCCTCCGGCGCGTGATGCTCGGGCTTCTGGTCTCCGTCGCCGTGGGAGTTGTGCTGGGGCTTTTCATAGGATATTTCAGGCGCATCGACAGGATACTCGACCTGCTCTTTCAGGCGTTCAGGCAGATGTCGGCCTTCGCCCTCTTTCCTGTGTTCATACTGCTTTTCGGTCTCGGAGAACTGTCGAAGACCATAATCATCTTCTGGGCCTCCCTCTGGCCGGTGCTGCTCAACACCAGCTCCGGCGTCAAGAACGTGGACCCGGTGCTGATCCGCTCGGCAAAGTCGATGGGCGCGTCGAAGGCCTTCATCTTCATCAATATAATCATCCCCGCCGCCGCGCCGGAAATTTTCACCGGGATACGCCTGGGCGGTTCGTACTGCGTCATGGCCGTGGTGGCCGCCGAGATGATCGGCGCGTCCTCGGGCCTGGGGTACCTCGTGCTCTATTCCGAGGAGACCTTCAACGTGCCGGAAATGTACGGCGGCATCGTCGGACTCGCCATACTGGGCATCGGGTTGAACTGGATACTCCACAGGGCCGAAAAATACTTCACGTCGTGGAAAGAAGTGTAAAGGATGACGGACGGAGAGGAACTGAAGGGCAGGATCATATCGGAGGCAAAGCGTCTCGGTGTGACTCTGCTCGGCTTTGCCGGCACGGAGCGCTGGGAGGAAGGGTCCGCGGCTATGCCCTCTCTGCCAGGTTCTCCCGCGCCTTCCGAGCCCAGGGAGAATTATTTTCCCCGGAACATCTGGCCCTGGAGCAGGACCGTGATAACGGGGGGCACGCCGATATTTTTGTCGATGGGGGAGTCGACCCCGTCAAATTTCTATTCCGAGTTGTATAATACTGCAAACCGTATGCTGGACGAGGCTGCCTACCGTCTTTCGATCACGCTCTTTTCCCTGGGTTTCAGGGCGCACTTTTTCCCAAGGGATGGATACGGCGAGATAGGGGCTTTAGTGGAAAAGCCGGAGGCCGCGTTTTCGCAGGTTCTGGCCGGAAAGTACGCGGGGCTCGGCTCCATCGGGGCAAATCACTGCCTCATCACTAGGGAGTACGGCCCCAGGGTGCGTCTGGTCTCCGTCATCACGGACGCGCTGATTCCGCCGGACCCCATGCTCGAAGACGAGTTATGCTCGGGCTGCGGCAGATGCGCGAAGGTCTGCCCAATCGGCGCCTTCACAGCGAGGCCCGGCACGCACATAGCCGACATGGAGCGGTACAGATGCGCCAAGTATCACAAGTTCCTGCGCGACGAAATGCGGTATCCCTGCGGGGTCTGCGTCATGTCCTGTCCGGTGGGGCGTGATCGGAGCATATTCGCGGGAGAGTCCATATCCGAAACGGGTTTGCGTCATCTGCAGAATTACGGTTCCCGCGAGAGAAACGGGACCGAATTTTATCTGAAAAGAAGGAGGTTCATCATGTCAAACAGAAATTACAAGTTCGAAACGATCCAGGTCCACGCCGGGCAGGAGAAGCCCGACCCGGCGACCGACGCCCGGGCGGTGCCTATCTACCAGACCACGTCCTACGTATTCCCCTCGTCGAAGTCGGCGGCCGACCGCTTTGCCCTGGTGGAGCCCGGCAACATCTACACCAGGATAATGAACCCCACCTGGGACATATTCGAGCAGCGGATAGCGGCTCTGGAGAAGGGCGCCGCCGCGCTGGCGACCTCTTCCGGCGCTGCCGCCGTCACATACGCGGTGCAGAACATAACGAAAAGCGGCGACCATATCGTCTCCGACAACCAGCTCTACGGCGGGACCTACAACCTTTTCGCGAACACGTTCAGGGATATGGGGGTGGATATCTCCTTCATCGACGGCAGCGACCCGACGAACTTCGAACGGGCCGTAAAGCCGAACACGAAGGCCCTCTTTTTCGAGACGGTGGGGAACCCGAACGCCAGCATAGTCGACATAGAGGCGGTCGTCGCCATAGCCCACAGGCACGGCATCCCGGTCATCGTCGACAGCACTTTCGCCACGCCCTACCTGCTCCGTCCGATCGAGTACGGTGTCGACATAGTTGTCCATTCGGCGACCAAGTTCATCGGCGGGCACGGCACTTCCATAGGCGGCGTCATCGTGGACGGCGGCCAGTTCGACTGGGCGCAGAACGACAAGTTCCCCGGCCTGAGCAGGCCCAACCACAGCTATCACGGAGTGGTGTTCACCGACGCGGTGGGAAATCTGGCGTATATCATCAAGGCCAGGACGACCCTGCTGCGCGACACCGGTTCAGCGCTGTCGCCATTCAACGCGTTTCTTTTCCTGCAAGGTCTTGAAACCCTGTCGCTGCGGGTGGAGCGCCACGTGGAGAACACCCTGAAGGTGGTCGAATGGCTCAAAAAGCATCCCCAGGTCGAACTGGTCAACCATCCCGCGCTGCCGGAACACAGGGATCATCTGCTCTACAAAAAATACTTCCCCAAAGGCGGCGCGTCGATCTTCACCTTTGAGATCAAAGGCGGCGCTGAAAAGGCCAAGCGCTTCACGGAGGAGCTGCATCTCTTCTCTCTTCTGGCGAACGTGGCGGACGTGAAATCTCTCGTGATCCACCCGGCCTCCACCACTCACTCCCAGATGAGCGAGAGCGAACTGAGCGCGTCCGGCATCAATCCCAGCACCGTGCGGCTCTCCATCGGAACGGAACACATCGACGACATAATAGACGACCTGAGCCAGGGCTTCGAGGCAATCAGGTAAGGATTTTCGCGCGGCAGTCATCGGTCATCGGCATACTTACGGCAGAAACCGGGGAGTATGCCGATGATTTTACCGTCAAATCCGCTCTAGTCTCCGAAAAGGTGACAGCAGACCGAGTGCCCGCGCGATACCTCCCTCATCGCCGGGCGCTTCGCTTCGCATAAGGACATTCTGCTGCGGCAGCGCTGGTGGAAAGCGCAGCCTGGGGGGACGTTGACGGGGCTCGGTATCTCTCCGGACGAGATTATTCTGACCGGTTTCAGTTCCTCTTCCTCGGGGGTCGCCACCGGGATCGACGAGAGCAGCATCTGTGTATAAGGGTGGAGGGGTTTCTCGAAAAATTCGGCGGCAGGGGCCTCCTCGCACATTCTGCCCAGGTACAGGATCGCCACCCTGTCTGCCACGTTGCGCATGAGGCTCAGGTCGTGGGTTATGAAAAGATAAGAGAGGCTGAGCTCTTTCTGCAGGTCTGTCAGTTTGCTTATGACCTTTGCCTGTATGGATACGTCCAGCGCCGAGGTGGGTTCGTCCAGGATCAGCAGGGACGGATTCGAGGCAAGAGCCCTCGCCGCGGAGACCAGCTGGCGTTCGCCGCCGCCCAGGGTCCGCGGGTATTTGTCCGCGAACTCC
>JAISWP010000235.1 GCA_031271065.1 Synergistaceae bacterium | reverse complement strand
AGCAAACCTGGCGTCGCGCTCCATACGGGCGTCCGTGCCGGGTTACCCCTTCAATATATTCGTGATTCTATCCGGCTCTTTCTTCGTGGGCTCCGGGTACTCGTTCTTCGGAACCATTACCCAGCTCATGCGATCCATAGTGTTCAGGGTGTCGGCGGCGCTGATTTTCACCAGGCTGTTTTCGCTGGACCACATCTGGTGGTTCCAGTCGCTGTCATTTTTTCTGGCCAGTTTCGTGGCGGGCTCGTTCCAGCGATATCTGCGCAGGAAAATAAAATGGGAGTTCGCCGTAAATCCCAAACCATCAAAAGGCCGCTGACCGGATAATCCTCGTTCCGGCCGGCGGCTTTCTCGATCATTTATTTATTTTCAGGCGGCGACGATTCTTTTGTATATGTCCTCCACGAAATCATGGGTCACGGTCCTTCGCCAGTCCGGGCCGAAGTGGCTCAGCCAGAGTTTTTCCATGCCCAGCGCGGTCTTCGTCATGAGCTCGATATGGGTTTCGTCTATGCCGTACTCCCTGGCTGAGGGACGGGGCATCCCGTTTATCTCAAGGAATTTCACGGTATCGTCCCAGCCCCCATCGGGATAGATATCCCCGCAGGCCAGCATGGATATTGTGACAGCCACGCTGTGCGGAAGCGTCGGGCTCGAATTGCTCAGACCGTAGGAGATCGCGTGGCTGACCCCTACCCTTCCCCCTATCGAACTGCTCCCTCCCAGCACCGAGGCCACCGCCGACCGCGCGGCGCGATCCGTGTCGAAATCCGTCAGGCCGCAGGTGAGCAGTTCCCGGGCGATGACGAGACCGTCTCGGGAATCTTCCACCGCCGCCGGGTCGCTGGTGCTGCTCTTGGTTATCTCGTAGTGGTGGAAGAAGCAGTCCATCATCGTGTAGAACCTGTTGAACTTCCTGGCTTTGGCAGAGAGCCCCGGGTCTATTACCGCCACCGACGGAGCTGTGTGGTTATTGTTTATCCCCAGCTTTTTCTCTGGCCCCCGCAGGACCGCTATGGGCGTGACCTCCGCGCCGGTGCCGCTCAGTGTGGGCAGGACCCATATATCGGGACCCCGGACCATGTCGAGGCCGTACCCCTGATATTCCGCCGAGGAGCACGGATTGACGAGGCAGATGGAGACCGCCTTTGCAAGATCCATCGTCCCGCCGCCGCCAGCGCCTATGATGGCGTCCGGCGGCTTTTTGCGCGACCTCAGGATGGACACCGCTTTGTCAGCATCCGCGGTCCTGGGCTCCGAGGCGGACGCGTCGAACTCATATCTGTCGGGCTGCGCGAACAGCCTCTCGAAGGGCTTCTGGGGTTTCAAAGCGCTGTCGATTATGAAATACGGGGACTCTGCCCTCTGAGACAGCAGGTCGAGCAGGTCCGAAACTCCGTCGCCGGAAGGTATTATCTCGGTGAAAATCTTCGTCCTCCACCAGCGGGAAGCCCCCTTGAACTCTTCAGCGGTCCTCGGTCCTGTGGACATCACGCAAACACTCCTTTATATCCGATATATTCAGGCCAAACGCGCTTCACATTTCAACCCCGCCCCGAACGGCGCGCGCTCGGGGCGAAAACGCGATAACGCCGCACACAATTGATTATACACTCCTCATGGTGCATAATACAGTTTATTTACTTGTACTTGCGGGCGGGGGCCCGGGGAGGAAAATTTTGGTCGGAGCCATATTATCGGCCGGTTCGCTGGCTCTGGACGCGTTTGCCGTGGCGCTCTGCATCGGGGCGTCAGGCGGTGGCACGAAAAAAACCGCCGCGCGTATGGGTTTGACCTGCGGCGTCTTTCAGTTCTGTATGCCGGTGCTGGGCTGGACAGCGGGAATCTACGCGCTGGATACGATATCCTCCTTCGACCACTGGGTCGCCTTCGGACTTCTCGCCTTCGTGGGGGGCAGCATGATAAAGGGCTCCTTCGAGACCGAAAACAAGTGCGAGATGTACGCCGCGATGGGGGCGGCGTCCCTCCTTTACCTGGGGCTCGCCACGTCGATAGACGCGCTGGCGGTTGGGGCGAGTTTCGGAATAGCGGGCAAACCCATCATGATACTGGCCGGTTCCGCGGGGCTCATAACTCTCGTCCTGTGTTTCTTCGGAGTGTCCTTCGGGCGTTACGCGGGTATATGGCTGGGGAAAAGGTCCGAACTGGCGGGAGGGGCCGTGCTGATCTGCATAGGACTCAACATACTCCGCGAACATCTTCTGTGACTTGCCGGCACGCGGGAATTGCGGAATATTTTCAGCCTCAGCGGAAGTTGAGGCTGTTTTTTCCCTCCAGCAGTATATTGTCCTGCTGTTTTCTGAAAGCCGTTATGAATGTGCTGAAACACTCTATCTCCTGAAGGTCCAGGGATGCCGGCGCGTTTTTGTAATCGTCGCACCTGCTCATCTCGAAGCACCTTTCCAGCGCATCCATCAGGCGGGAGAGATGATTTTCGGCGAAGGCCACGGCAGCGGGAGTATCGTCGGGCATGCGCCTTATGGTCTCCAGCACCATATCCGCGAAGTCGCATATTTCGACTATCTTCGCCCTCAATTTGGGCTTGCGGACCATCATGGCCATCGAGCGGGCGGAGGCGACCTTGGTGGAGCCCTCGAACGCGGCTTTCGACTCCCTCCGGGGGGAGTTCTTCGGTATTTTCGATCTGGCTTCTTTCTGTATCTTCCTCAGGCTCTGGAGTTCCTCCAGAATCTCCATGGCGCGGGCCGCGTCCTCGCGCCTGCAGCGTTCGCGCTCGGCCATGAAGAACACCGGAAGCAGGATGGCGAGCAGTACAAGAATATACCCGGGGACGAGTTCGTCCCTGCCTGTCAGGTTCGATATCCCCAGAAGTATTCCGGTACCGAAAAGAAAACCCAAAGCATACTTATTCATTATCGAGGCCTCACCTCACCTGCGCCGCTCATCGTCACACTCATTTCAAAACTAAACATAAGGGTCGTCCTTACAATCATCCCGCAGTATATTACAACAGCTCCCCATTGTTTTCAACAGTAATTATCACCAGGGCCAGCCCGGGTCACTGCCTATAAACTCCCCGAAACGGCTCACCAGCGCGCTGCCCGTGAAAAGGATGACCGTCGAGCCGGCGGCGAGAAACGGGCCCAATGGAACGGCGTCCTTGCGCTTGAGCTTTTTGATGAATATGAGGGGCACGACTGTCACGCCGCCGATCAGAAAGCCCGCGTAAAGGCCGAACGCGCAGAATTTCCACCCTACCGCTCCGCCGATCCCCGCCATGAGCATCGCGTCTCCCCAGCCCATGCCTCCCCTGCTGACGAGGATTATGAGGGCTATGACCCCGAACCCCAGCGCCGCCCCCAGCAGGCCCGAGATCACCGCCTGCGTCCCGGCCGGTATGCGCATGAGCAGCCCTATGACCCCCGGAGCTATCGCCCAGGCGTCGTATATGTAGCCGTTCTCGAAGTCGGTCAGGGAGTTGAACAGGGAAAACCAGGCGACGAGGATGGACATTCCGAAAGCCGCTGAAAAGCCCCACCCCCAGAAAAGCGCCGCGGACAGGGCTCCGACGGCGACCTCAGCCGCGAAATGGCGCGGTTTTATCGACGCTTTGCAGTAGCGGCACTTCCCTCTCAGCAGCAGATACGAAAAAACCGGCGCCAGGTCAAGGGAGCACAGGACGTGCCCGCAGCTGTCGCAGACCGAACGTTCGCTGCCCCACCACTTCCTGTCCGCCACCGTTCGCATGGCCGCCGCGTTGAGGAAAGAACCGGCGCAGGCCCCTGCCGTGAACGAGAGAATTATTGATATAATCATTGCGCTGTTACCTGAATAAATCATACCATCACATCCCTTAAGAGGAGGCGTTCTATATGCCAATAATACACGTGGAGATGCTCGAAGGCCGTCCCGCGGAAGCAAAAAGAAAGTTCGCCGCCGAAGCGACGCGGCTTACCTGCGACTGTTTCGGCGTGGCCCCGGAGCAGGTGCGGATCATCTTCAGCGAGATGCCGCGCGGTAATTTCTCCATAGCCGGAGTCCTTCGCTCGGACATTTTAACATGAGATATGAGGGATAGGGCAAGGCACGGAGGCGGAGAATCGGTCATGAATATCAGAGCTGTCAAAATCGAGGATGCCGCGGACATAAACCGTATGCGCACAATGAACGGCGTCAGGGAAAATATTTTAGGAATAACGAGCGAACGCGTAACGGATACGGAGACGTTTATCAGGAACCTATCTCACAGCGACCACATGCTTGCAGCGGAAATCGGCGGCAGTGTCGTCGGCTGCGTCAGCCTCACCGTTTCAAAAATGCCGCGCGAAAGGCAAACGGCAGGGCTCGGCCTCATGGTCCATACAGACCGCCAAAGACAAGGGATAGGACGGGCTTTGATGACCGCCATCCTGGATCTTGCCGACAATTGGCTGATGCTGAAAAGGGTCGAAGTCAGCGTTTTTGTCGATAATGAACCGGCTGTCGCACTCTATCGGAGTATGGGTTTTGTCGTCGAAGGGACTAAAAAATTTGCCTCGATCCGTAATGGGGCATACATGGATGAATATCTGATGGCCCGTTACCGAATCTAACGCCATTGGGCACAGCGCGCTCGAGTTTCATAAGTCCGCAGATCGAGTGATTCTGAGAAAAAACGGCGTATTTCGAGCCGCGATGAGTCTAAAAACGAGACGCGGGCGTCTGACCCGGAGAAAAAACCGCTTCGTCCAATGCTCCATGACTGCCGCGCGGCAGTCATGGAGCATTGGACGAAGCGGTTTTTTCTCCGGGTCA
>JAISWP010000150.1 GCA_031271065.1 Synergistaceae bacterium | reverse complement strand
TGAAATGTGGGAGCAATCGGAGGGCGGTATAGACGCGATAGCTGATTTTGTCGGAACAGGCGGAGGGTTTGCCGGCATAGCCGCCTCTATGAAGCGGCATGATCCGAATGTGCGCTGCTATCTGGTCGAGCCGGAACCTGTATCATATTACGGCGGATGCGAGATAAAAGAAGGGGCTGGGCATCGCATCCAGGGAGGCGGATACGGCAGCGAGGTCCCGTTTCTGGATCGTTCGCTTATCACGGACTGCGTCCGGGTCTCGGATGATGAGGCGATAGAGGGCGCCCGGGCTTTGTCGAAAGTCGAGGGAATTTTCTGCGGCTTTTCCTCCGGAGCTCACGCTGCCTCCGCCAGGAAGCTCCTGTCAGGTCCAGAGAAGGGGAAAAACGTCGCAATCGTCATCTGCGACAGCGGTTTCAAGTATCTCAGCACAGATCTCTATCCGTAACCGGGAGGCCGGGCCGTATGTTTTGTTCCGATTCCAAATCAGGCCCGCGCCCGGAATGCCGTCAATCCCAGCTTCAGGCGGATAAGGGCGTCTTTGGCTTGAAACTGTATATGCGGTCGCGGCCGGCCGACGTCAGTATTCCCACTCGAAGCCGGGCCCTCCCGCTTCCTTTATCCTGCGCTTCACGTCGGACGATATCGCCTCCAGCGCTTCCTCGGTGATCCCCTCAGCCCGGGCCACCAGGATGGGCTGGGTGTTCGAGGCGCGCAGCAGGCCCCAGCCGTCCTTGTATATCATCCTCACGCCATCTACGGTTATGGCTTCCATATCTTTCAGGGCGGATTCTCTCACCCGGTCCACGATGCCGAATTTCAGACTGTCGGGGCAGGGGAATCGGGTCTCCGCCGTGGAAGGATAGGAGGGGAGTTCGGCTATGAGGTCGGACAGGTTCGCGCCGGTGTTCGAGAGTATGCGCAGGAGCCGCCCCGCCGCGTAGAACGCGTCGTCGTAACCGTAGTATTCGTCGGCGAAAAACATATGCCCGGACACCTCGCCGGCAAAGAGGGCGTTTTCCTCTTTCATTTTGGCCTTCACCAGCGAGTGTCCCGATTTCCACCATATCGGGTTGCCGCCCAGCCGCGTCACTTCCTGAGGGAGCATCATGGAGCTTTTCACCTCTATTATGGCGAGAGCGCCCGGGTGCCTGCCGAGTATCTCTCTCCAGTAAAGCGCCATGAGCTGGTCTCCGAATATCATGTTCCCTTTGTCGTCCACGACGCCGATTCGGTCCGAGTCTCCGTCGAAACCTATTCCGGCGTCAGCGTGATTTTGCAGCACCGCAGCGGTGAGCGCCGGCAGGTATTCGCGCTTCGTCGGGTCCGGATGGTGATTCGGAAAATGTCCGTCGGGCTCGCTGAAAAGTTCGACGACCTCCGCGCCGATGTTTCTCAGAAATTCCGGGGCGTATATGCCGCCGGTGCCGTTGCCGGAGTCCGTAACCACCTTCAGCTTCCTTGGCCCCAGCTTTATCTTCGAGGTCAGCATTTCGGTGTAAAGCCCCGAGATATCTGTCTCTCTCAGCGCGCCCTTCGTCATGGAGAGCTTTATCCCGCCCGTCTCGATGATGCCGTACACTTTCCGTATCTCATCGCCCCATATCGTCGCTTTGCCGAGAGCGAGCTTGAGGCCGTTGAACTCCGGCGGGTTGTGGCTTCCAGTCACCATGACTCCGCCGTTCACTTTGAAGTGATGCAGGCTCCAGTAGAATACGGGAGTCGCGGTCATGCCGATGTCGGTGACCGATATTCCGGTCTGCGTGAGGCCTTCGATGAACGCGGCCTTGATCCGGGGGGTTGAAAGACGGGCGTCGCCCCCCGCGGTGACGGAGAAAACCCCTTTTTCCGACAGGTATGTTCCGTAAGCCGCACCTATCGTTCGGACGGCGCCGTCTGTCAGCTCCTCATCGGAAAGTCCTCTTATGTCGTACTCTCTGAAAATATGGGGCATTGGCTCTGACGCGCAACTCGGCATAACCGTCCCTCCCTTGGGCAGAAGCTGAAAAATGAATTCCGATGAAAAAAGTATAATGTCTGCCGCCGCAGCGGTCAACGGGAGTGCAGCGGCATCACCCGCCGGAGATAATTTTCCTCTCCAGCCGGTCCCTCCTGCGCTGCATGGATCGGAACATATCGACGTCGAGGGGTCTGCCGTAATGCCTGTCGCGTTTCAGGCGTTCCAGCGCCGTTTCCACATATCCGAGAGCCCTTTGGGGAGCTCTGAAACGGTGTTCCTCCAGCTTGGCCAGTTCCTCGAGCACCGGGAGAACGACGCTTGAAGCGCACATTCCGCCGGGGGAGGACACGTCGCGGATGGCCAGGGAAAAGTATTCCGCGGCGTCTTTGTAATTTTTATTTTTTTTCGCCAGACGGGCCCGGCGAAGCAGGGATTCCGTCCTCGCCTCCGGGTCCCGTGACGCCCGCTCCCACAGTTCGCCTGCCCGGTCCTGGCGCCCGAGCCCCGCCCACACATCCCCGGCCCGGAGAAGCTCTCTTGCGAGAGGAGAATTTCCGTCGAGCGCCTCGGCGACGTGGCAGTACAGATGGGCGAGGGACGCGATGTCCAGTTCGTTGTGATAAAAAACGCCCTCCAG
>JAISWP010000103.1 GCA_031271065.1 Synergistaceae bacterium | reverse complement strand
CGCGATGTGCGCCTCGTCCCGCAGTTTAGCGGCGAGATTCACCGAATTTCTGTCGGCCCTGGAAGTGAATCCTCCGGCAGACCTGACCGCGTCGTTCACCCTGCTCCCGGGGGACAGCTCGTAAACGCCGGGCAGGATCACTTCTCCTGTGACATAGACAACCCAGACTTCCGGTTCCGGCTCCGCAAAATACTCGTCCGGCACGGTCTCGGCGGCAATCCTCCCGGTTTCCGTCCGATCTTTACCGGCGCCGGACAGGACGGCGGCCGCGCAGACCGCTGCCAGACACAGGACGCCGGAGACGAGGAATATCTGTTTTTTGGTCTTGTCGTCTATATATATCACAGCAGCTCTCCATCGAGACACCAGGGGCCGGAGGAGGTCACGCGGACCATTCGGAACGTTCCGGCGGCCTCTTTCGGAGCGGACACGAGCACCACCTTGTCGCTCGCCGTACGCCCCTGCAGCAGTCCTTCCCCCCTTGGGGCCGGTTCGTCCAGAAGCACCTCGAAGGTTCTTCCCACCAGGCGTTCGTTGATCTCCCGGGATATCTCGGTCTGTATCCCGTTGACCTTGACCAGGCGTCTGGCCCTTTCCCGGACCGGGACCTGATCGGCCCTTTTCGCGGCGGGAGTGCCTTCTCTCGGCGAATACGCGGCGGTGTGCACAAGATCGAAACGGACATCCCTCAGCAGAGACACCGAATCCTCAAATTCCTCCTCGGTTTCTCCTGGAAACCCCACTATCAGGTCCGTGGTGATCGCGGCTTCCGGAAGCGCGTCCCTTATTCTGCGGACCAAATCCATGTACTGCCCCCTCGTATAGCGCCGGTTCATCTCCCGGAGCACCTTGTCGCTCCCGGCCTGGACCGGCAGATTTATCCCCGGGCATATCCGGCTGTCCGACCTCATCACATCCAATATATCGTCCGTAAAGTCAGAAGGATGAGACGTCGTATATCTCAGGCGTCTCAGACCGCCGACGGAGGAAACATCCGCCAGGAGATTCGAGAAGCGGTAACCGGACAGGTTCCCGGTGAAATCCCCCCCGTAGGTATTGACGTTCTGCCCCAGAAGGGTTATCTCCGCCGCTCCTCCCCGCACAAGCTGTTCGGCCTCTTTCAGAATGTCACCTGGTAACCTCGACTCGAAACGCCCCCTCACATAGGGCACTATGCAGTAGGCGCAGAACTGGTCGCACCCGTTCGCTATGGTGATATAGGCCTTGTGCCGGTTCGAGCGGGGCGAGGGGACACAGGACAGTCCCCGCGGCGCGCCTTTAACGGAGATGAAAGAACCATTCAGATACGCCTCTTCCAGGGCGTCCGGCACACCGCCGAGGCTATCGGGAGCGGCGACGACCCGTATCCACGGAAATCTTTCCGCGACGTCCTCCCCCACCCGGGCAGCCATGCAGCCAAGCAGGGCTACCCCCGGCCTTTTAGCGCGCTCCCACCCGGCGCGATATCTTCCAAGCTCGCTCAAAACCTTCTGCTCCGCTTTGTCCCTGACGCTGCAGGTCACAAACAGCACAAAATCAGATTTATCCTCGTCATCCGTCTCGGTCCAGCCTTTTGCCGACATGGCGGAGCGAAGCCTGTCCGCGTCGTAGGCGTTCATCTGGCACCCGAATACTCTCAGGGAAAAATATCTCTTCTCCAGAGGCGTTACCTCCCTCCGCAATGAAGCGATTGTGATAGTATCATATACATGTGTCGGTGAAAAAGAGGAAGGAGTGGTATAGTGATGTCCCGCCGGTTTTTTTTCAGTATTATCATGGAGATTCTCGTCTTGTTTTTCTTCCTGGGGGGAACTGCGCGGGCGAATGTCCCGTCTATGCCCGAAATACAGGGCTGGGAGTGCGGCGAACTCACTGACATACGGTTTGACGCTGTTTCCGGAAATTACGGCCATTGGCAGGCCAGGGAGTACAAGACGCCGTCGGGAGCTCCTGTCAAGGCGTCCATCATGTACGGGAACGGGCCTAAATTTTACAATCTTCCCCCTGACGGAGTCTCGTACACAGATCCGAACGGCTCCGGGGCCTATTACGAAATAATCCGCGTAAAGGGTTTCAGGTCCCTGATCGAATACAGCCCGATCACGGGATACTCCGTCGCGGTGAACGCGTATGAAAGGCAATTTTCGCTCACGGTCGAGTGCGGCCCTTTCGAGAAACGGGGCGACGCGCTGCGATACGCGGAATCGATACTGGACGCGGTTATATCCGCCAGCTCCTGAAACAATAAAACAAAAGAGCCGGGGCGGCCCCGGCTTCTTTTTATCATTATGATTATCCGCCGGGTTCACTCAGGCTCGAACATGTCCTTTCCAACCCCGCATATTGGACATACCCAGTCATCCGGCACGTTTTCGAACGCGGTCCCCGGAGCGGTTCCCGAATCGGGATCGCCGGCCGCCGGATCGTAATTGTAGCCGCACACCGAACAGACGTACTTCTGCATAGACCAATTCCCCCCTTTCTCACTCGAACACCAATGTAACACAAATTTTATTATATGGTCATTTTGGGGCGTCAAAAGAGCAATAATACCGCTCTCGGCCCGAGGCTCATTTTATCAGCGAAAAAAGTCCCGCCCTTTTATGAGGTAATCCAACCCGGACCACACGGTCAGGATCATCGCCGCCCACATCACCGGCATGGCGTAGCGGATGCCGAATATCATCATTATTATGGCGATTATCTGACTCACGGTCTTGGCTTTGCCCCCGCTCGACGCGTGAATGACGACGCCCTCCGCGGCCGCTACCATGCGTATGCCCGACACTATGAACTCCCTGGACACTATGATCACCACTATCCACGCCGGAAGCCTCTCGAGTTCAACTAAAGAGATGAGAGCCGCCACCACCAGTATCTTGTCCGCCATCGGGTCTATGAATTTGCCCATATTAGTCACGATGCCGTGTTTTCTGGCAAAATAACCGTCCGCCGCGTCCGTTATGCTGGCGGCTATGAATACGACACCCGCGATGATATCGCCTATGTTGACTCCGAACAGCATGCCGAACTGGCCTCTTACCGTCAGAAAAACCATCACAAGAGGCGCCAGAAAGACTCTCGACAGGCTCAGTATATTAGGGAGATTCCAGGACGACGCCACAAAACGCAGCCCCCTTTCAATATTGTTGTGACACTTCAAAGTATAGCGACACATCCCGATTTTAACCAGTGCCTCGGGGAGCTTTTATGCGCCGGGCGTGAACGGGTTACAAATATGCTATACTTTGCAGGGCCGGATTCGGGCAAGACGGAAGGATTAAAAAACGCGGGAGGCGAAGGGAGGAATACGGGTTGGCACAAGCGCGCCCAGCGCGCTGGAACGCCTCTTGACGCATGATTATGCAAAAATAGCAGAGAAATAATATGAGACTTCAGACCTATTGATATTATTAATTTTGTCCCTATAATACGGTTCAGCAAGTCACAGAGGATTAGAAAAATTAGTCCGAACGTATTGCGGGGGCAGGGAGGAATCAGAGTGTTATTTAAGTATAAAGCAAGAACTGCCACCGGTCTGGTGAACAGCGGGACAAGGGAAGCGGCGAGCGAAATCGCTGCTATAACGTGGGTGAGGGAACAGGGCTGGACGCCGATAATGGTCGAGGCTCAGGGGTCTTTCGCTTCGTCGTCCCCGAAGGGAGAAAAGGGCTCCAGCCTCCTTTCGATGGAGCTCTTCCCCCAGAAGGTGACTCTGAAGGACAAAAACGTCCTTTTCAAGCAGATGGCGACTATGGTCAACGCTGGGATAACGATAGCGGCGACGATGGATCTCATGGCGTCCCAGATAGAAAACAAGACGCTGTCGAAGGCGATCGCGGAGATAAGGGACGCGGTGAGCGGCGGGGTGACGACGGCAGCTGCTTTCGCGAGACACCCCCATATCTTCAACTCCCTCGAGATAGCTCTCATCAGGGCAGGCGAAGAGGGCGGAGTCCTGGACGTGAGCCTGGCGCGCCTGGCGTCTTTCGTAGAGGCGCAGTACGCGCTCCAGAAGAAGATAAAGGGCGCCATGATGTACCCGTCGGTGATCATATTCTTCACTATAGTGACTCTGGTTGCCCTCTGCGTTGGCATAGTGCCCCTTTTCAGGAAGGCTTTCGCAAACATAGGGGTAAAGAAAATGCCGCTTCTGACCGAGATCATATTCGGCATATCGGACGTCATGAAGTCGTACTGGTTCCTATTCCCAGTTCCTTTCATCATAATCTACGTGGTGCTGAAACAGGCGTACAAGACGACTGAGGGCAAGAGGGTCCTGGACAAGGTCAAGCTGAAACTGCCGCTTATGGGTGACATAATCTTCAAGTCGATCATGGCGAGG
>JAISWP010000050.1 GCA_031271065.1 Synergistaceae bacterium | reverse complement strand
CGCCCTCAGCTGCCAGAATATCCTCGCTTCCGTGGCGCTGACCGCTATGCCGGACGGAGTTATGAGCTTCGCGCCCAGCCACGGAGCGGCCAGCAGGACAAGGACCGACACGGCGTATATCGCCAGGACCTTAGGCCAGCCGCGCCCCATGACGTTCACTTCCGATCGGAAGAAGGACCTCGTGACCCTCCCGCGAATCCGGGATATACCGGCGGAAACCGGTGCCGTATATACTTTCGAGGCATCCCGGAGTGCAGATATCCTTAGGGGCGCCCTCGCAGAGGACATGCCCGCCCGACAGAGCGATTACGTGTCCGGCGGCGGAGAGCGCCAGGTTCACGTCGTGGGTGACGACTATCATGGTGACGCCTCGCTCCCGATTGACGCCGGTTATGATATCCATTGCCTCCACCTGATGGGCGTAGTCGAGATATGTGGTCGGTTCGTCCATGAGAATGACCCCGGTCTCCTGGGCTATGGCGGCGGCTATCATCACCTTCTGACGCTCGCCCCCCGAGAGGCTGGATATCCTGCGCCCGCTCAGCCCCTCTATACCCGCCAGACGTCCGGCCTCCGCCGCAGCGCGTCTGTCGTCGGCGTCGGTGGATACCGGCTTCCACGGGTACCTGGACATCTCCATGAACTCAAAGACCGTGTAAGGCACGTCGGCGGGCGACCACTGGGGAACATACGCGACCAGCCTCGCCCTGTCTCTTGAGGACATAGGCGCCGCGGAAGTCCCTCCGATGTATATCCCGCCCGTGTAATTTTTTATCATCCCGGCGACGCATCTGAGCAGCGTGCTCTTGCCGGCCCCGTTCTTTCCCACGATAAATACCGCGCTTCCCGGTTCAGCGCTGAATGATATTCCGCTCAGTATGGGGACCCCGCCTATTTCGAGAGAAAGGTCCGATACCCTGATACCCGCGGCTTTCACCGCGGCCCTGACGGTCACTGCCACTGAAACCCGCCCTCGGCAAGCGACCTGACCCCGCCCTGTATCACCATAGAGAACGCGGTGAGTATCTCCGGATATCTCGGCCCGGCCCGGAATGTAAAGTCCCCTCTGATCACCGCGGTCCTGCCGTTTTCCGCGGCGGGAAGATCGCCGAAAGCGTCCCACTGCGCCAGGAGCTCGCCGGTTCCCACGCTGGACATGCCGTACTCGGCGACCAGCTCTATCACTATGTCGGGGTCTATCCTCATCAGCCCTTCCCTCGTTATGCTCGCGTAGGCCACCTCGTCCGTGAAGGCGTTCCGCGCCCCGGATCTCTCCAGCAGGTCGTCGTAAAACGATTTCGGCCCGGCGACGTGCAGTCTCCTGAACTCCGTGTCGCCGGCGTCCCTGGCTATGACGACGAGCGCGCGCGGCTTTTTCGCTGAGTCCGAACGGTCCCCCGCGCCGCGTTCCGATATATCCTCCACCGCCCGCCTCAGCGAAGCGACCCGGTCAACCGCGCGCTCTTCCACACCGCAGGCTTTCCCCACCCGAAGCATGGACTCGCATATCTGGTCGAAATCGTCCTGATATACCGTGACCACGCGCAGACCGAGAGCCTCCAGTTTATCCCTCAGATTTCCGTTCATGTTGGAGATGACGACTAAATCGGGGGCTAAAGAGACCACCGTTTCCATATTTACCCGCATCATGTCGCCGATGTTGGTTTTCGACGCGGCTTCAGGCGGCCACTTGCAGTACTCCGTCACTCCGACGACATACTCTCCGAGGCCGAGATCGAACAGTATCTCGGTCGCGGCCGGCGCAAGCGACAGTATCCTTCGGGGCGCCCCGGACGCGGCGCTCGGCAAAACCGCGGCGATCATCAGGCAGATAAACGCCGGCATCATTGTCTTTATGACTTTTATGGCAGAATCCCCCCGCCGCGCGCGGCCGCAGAAAAAGCGTCCGGCAAGCGTAATTCAAATCAGCTTTGCCGCCGCATCGAAGATTCTCGGATAACGGCGGCGCATTTATCCGGGATGGGGATGACGAGAGCCGAACCTGCGCCCCCGCCGTTATGACTCCCGTCACTCCCGACCCGTGGCGTGGCCTGATCAGGTGGCACATCCTGAACAGTTTGAGCCCAATAAAAAAACGGATCACCGACCCGTGATCCGTGCATCCCATTTTGCGCGGTCATACGTATAGTTCATCGGCAAACTCCTGAAACCCCCAGGGTTTAATCCGAACTTACGCTCAGGCAGGTCTTCTGGCTCGTCCCCTCTTTCGCGGCCTTCCCACCGCGTCGCGGCAGTGGCCCTTGTTACAAAAGAGTTCGCCCTGGTAACCGGCGAAGGAACTTACAGTGATGGGTTCGCTCCCGATTTTAACGAGATTCCCTATTCTCTCTGATGAAGCTGGAGCACCTGAACGATATTCATTTTATCCGCAGAGGCGTATTTGTCAAGTTCGGCACAATTTCAGGTCCGATTTCATCCGGGCAGATACCGCTCACTGGACCGGCCCGCCGCGCGGGCGTCCTGCAAGGACAGCGCCGCGTTATTTCAGCTCGAACCGAAACGGTATCCTGGCGGTGATCCGTCCCTCCTGCCCGGACGTGTCGAACTTCCATCCTTTGACGGCCCGCACGGCGGATTCGTCAAGAGGAGGATGCCCGCTGCTGTGCTCTATCCTGACTGAAGATACGGAACCGGCGGCAATATCTATCAGAAGCACGACCGTCCCCTGTTCCTTTCTCTTTCTGCTTATCATCGGATAATCCGGGTTCACCTTTTTCACGATCCTGAGCGCGTCGGCTTCGACTATGCGCCCCGGCGCCTGAGAAGGACCGGAAGGGTTCCCGCCCCGATTCGGGGACCCCGGCGAACCCGCAGCTCCGCCGGAACCGCTGCCGGGCGAGGGCGGCGCTGCGACGCTGTTTGCCGCGCCAGCCGGACCATCCGCGGCCTGCGCGGCAGGTGCAGGTTTTGGAGCGTCTGCCTCCGCCCTTTGCGCGGGCTTTTCCGGTTTTGGCGCGGCCGGCGGTTTCGGCGCTTCCCTGCGCGCAGGGACCGGCGGCTTCCGAGGCGCGGCAGGGGGGACCTCCTTCACTGGCTCCGGCTTCGGTTTCGGCGGCGCTTCCGCAGGGACGGCCTCGATCAAATCCAGGACACGATCTATCACCGGTTCTGGTTCCGGCCTCGGAGATTCTTCAGGGATTATCTCAGGCTTCAGCGGCTCAACCGGCGTCATCTCTCTGACGACGAGCTCAGGTTTTACCGGTTCCTCCGGGGGGACTTCCCTCGCAGGTTCCGGGAGTTTCTCAGCCGCCGGTTCGGGCTCAGGCTTCGGCGGCTCCGGTACCGAGGATTCCTCAGGGATTATCTCAGGCGCCGCGGCGAGGGACGGTTCGGGAACCTGCGTCCCCGGATCGTCCTCCGGGACTGCCGGCTGTTCCGCTTCTGCCGGCATCTCGGACATTTCCCCTGACCGCGCAGCCTCACCCGTGTTTTCTTCCGCGCCGGGATCGCCGGCGGACTCGCCCTGCCCGGCTCCGTTCCCGGGTACGCCGCTCAGAAAGACGCGCATCACCTCGTACAATACCGGTTTATCCTCTCTCGGCAGGAGGCCGAATATTCCGATCAGAGCGGCGTGCAGCGCCAGGCTCAAAACGAAGGAGACGCAGGTGCGGTTCACCTGAGCTCGCTCCCTCCTTCGAAAGCAAGGGATACGCTCTTGACCCCCAAGCCGCGCAGTCTGTCCAGAACAGAGGCCACAGCCCCATAGGGCGCGCTTCTGTCTCCCGCGAGCAGTATCTCATCGCCCGCGGCAAGAGCCTCCGAGACCAGCGCGGAGAGGTCGCCGGGAAGGACCGGCTCCCCCGCCCACAGGATATCCCGCTCCTTGGTCACAGTCACCACGATGGGATTGCGCTGGGACATCGGCGGAGCGTCGCCTCCGGGCAGCTCTATATCTATCGTGCCCTGCACGAACACCGTCGTCAGGACGAAAAATATTATCATCATGAACAGCACGTCTATGAGAGGCGTTATGTCGATGTCGGCGTTCCGCCTTCTCGCGCGCCTCACTGCCGCGTTCCCTTCGCGCCGTTCAGATGGCGCGTCATTATAAAATCCGCTCCTCTCTGGAGTTTTTCCTCCTCACGGGTTATCCGGCCGGCCAGCACGCCGTGAGCTATTATCACCGGTATAGCCACTGTCAGCCCCGCGACGGTGGTAAAGAGGGCCTTCCATATACCCCCGGTGACGGCGGCGGCGTTCACGGACCCTCCCAGGTTCAAGGTATGGAACATCTCCACCATGCCCAGGACGGTGCCCAAGAGTCCCAGCAAAGGGGATACCCTGGCCGTTATCTCGAGAAAAGACAAATTCTTCTCCCACCTGTACAGCTCGTGCCTGAGCGTCCCTTCCAGCAGCGCCTTCATGCTCTCGCTCCCGCAGTCCCAGCCGTCGCAGGCCGCCTTGAAAAGCCTGTACAAAGAACCGCGCCCGGGGGTCAGTTTCGCGCCCCTGCCGCCGGAATCCGCCGACAGGTCGAACTCCCTCTC
>JAISWP010000245.1 GCA_031271065.1 Synergistaceae bacterium | reverse complement strand
GAAGACTCGAGGTCTTTGCCCTCATGAACGTGAGCGAGATAACCGCCTCCGTCGGGATGACGGACCTGCGCTCGGGCAAATACCGCCTCCCGATACAGATACAGACCCCCGGCGGAGTGCGTGTGGTGAGCTGTTCGCCCAACATGGTGGATTTCGAGCTGTTCAGGATGATAGAGCGCAGGCTGCGGCCCTCGCTGGTGCTGCAGGACGGCCTGCCAGACAATATGACGCTGTCCAGCGTCGACATAACCCCCGCCGAGGTGACGGTCAAGGGCCCGGAGGCTTCGGTAATGGCCGTGCGCCGGGCGGAAGTCAGAAGCACCGTGCTGGGGGTCACGAACGGAGCGAGGGATATTCCCGTCGTCCTCGTGAACGAGAGCGGAGACGTCCCCGGCCTCTCGGTGGATCCGGGCTTAGTGAAGGTCAGCGCCCAGTTCACCAGAACGATCAAGGAGATAAAAGTGCCGGTCACGGTGCGGATCACCGGAGTCCCCGGCGGAGGGCTCGAGGTGGGCTCCGTCACGGTCTCCCCGGATACGGCCGTCCTGAGAGGGACCGAAGACGCCCTGCTGGGAATAACCGAGATAGCCATCAACCCCGTGGATGTAAGCGGGCATACCGAAAATATGAACGTGGATATCCCCCTGGACCCGCCGTCGGACTCCGTGTCGATATCCGGGACGGATCACGTGAACCTGAACGTGGAGCTCCGCAGCGCGATCCAGACCAGGACATATCTCGGCGTCCCGGTCAGTCTGGAGGGCGTGGACGACGCGAAGGGCTGGATTGTCACCCCATCCCTGGCGGGAGTGACCGTGGAACGCCCCGGCCCGCCGGAGAGCGCGTTCGATCCGGACCGTCCCCCGCTCGAACTGTACATAGACGCGACCAACGTCGTGACGTCCCATATCGTACTTCCGATACTGACCAGAAACGTGCAGGACGGGGTCCAGGTAGTGAGGGTAGAGCCTCCGCAGGTCACGGTAACTCACTCGGACCGGTGACGCCGCAGCGTGCGCAGGCATAAAGAGGTGGAGTGATATGGCGCCGTCAGATAAGATCAGATGTATGTTCGGCACGGATGGAGTCAGGGACGTCGCCAACAGAGGTCTCATGACGCCGGAGATGGCGCTGTCCTTCGGAAGGGCTTTCGCGCTGTTTATGACCGAACATGGCGCAGCCCGTCCGAAGATACTTGTCGCGAAAGACACCAGGAGGTCCGGCGCTATGATAGAAGCCGCGCTATGCTCCGGGATGATGTCGGTGGGAGGCGAAATATATACGCTGGGGGTATTCCCAACGCCCGGGCTGAGCTGCGTGCTGCGCGGCGGCGGGTACGACGCCGGGGCGGTCATAAGCGCCTCCCACAATCCAGCTGAATACAACGGGATAAAGTTTTTCACGTCCCAGGGATACAAGCTGAAGGACTCGGACGAGGCGGAAATAGAGAGATGTCTGGACGATGACCTCCTCCATGAATGGCGTCCGGCGGGAGCTTCCATCGGCAGCATGCACGACGCTGGCTTCAAGAGGCGCATGTATCTCGACTGGCTTTCGGGGATACTCGAATCCATCGTCCCGCGCGAATGTAAGCTCGTGGTCGACGCCGCGAACGGCGCCGCCTCGGTTGTGGTGAAAGATATTTTTTCCCGGTGGGGCGGGCCGGTATTCTACTGCGGGACAAATCCCGACGGGATCAACATAAACGACGGGGTGGGGGTCATCCACATGAACCATCTCGCGTCCGTGGTGGAGTCCCATTCGGCAAAACTAGGCATCGCTTTCGACGGAGACGCCGACAGGGTCCTCATGTGCGACTCCCGAGGCAGGCCCATCGACGGAGATATAATGCTCTGGATCATAGGGCGCTACCTGGCATCTAAGGGCGAACTGGGCAGCGGGCTGGTCGCCACCGTCATGAGCAACATGGCGCTGGAGGAGAAACTGAAAGACGAGGGGATACTCATGTCCCGCTGTCCGGTGGGCGACAGATATGTCCTAGAACATATGATGGAAACTGGGGCACTGCTGGGCGGGGAGCAGTCTGGGCATGTGATAATCCTGGATCACGTCGCGACCGGAGACGGCGTCTGCACCGCTCTGATGTTCCTCAAATCCTGCATGGAGCTCGGAGAGGACATCGACACCCTGGCGGACAGATTCCCGCGCTACCCGCAGCTCCTGAAAAACCTCAAAATATCCGACCGCGGCGCGGTGCTGGCGTCCCCCGCGCTCGCTGAAGCGTCGCGGCAGGCAGAGGAAAAACTCGCCGGCAGGGGGCGCATACTGCTCCGCCCGTCGGGCACCGAGCCGCTGATACGAATACTTGTCGAGAGCCGCGATGAATCCCTGACTAAGGAAGTCTCTGAGGACCTGGAACGCGCGATCATGGAAATCGCCGGGTGACCGGCCGCTTTAGGCGTTTTGCGGCAAACTTTTGATCCAGTGAAGCTGATTAAAAGAGCGGGCACGGCAATAATTTTTTTTAAAAAAGCGTCGCCGCGCAGCGTACGCGAGCTTGGAGCTGAGAGCAATGAAACAAATATTGGTGATAATTGCCGGTGGAAGGCCGAATGGCAATACAAGTCAGCTTGTTGATTCATTCGCAAAGGGTGCGGAGGCGTCGGGAAATCAGATTGAAAGAATATCCTTGTTAAAAACAGAGGTAAAAGGTTGTTTGGGGTGTAACGCCTGCCGTTACGGCAGGCCATGTATTCAAAAAGATGGCTTCAATGAGCTCATACCCAAAATAAAGTCCGCCGGCGCAATCGTTTTTGCTTCTCCTCTCTATTTCTGGACAATCTCTTCCAGGTTGAAAGCGTTTATCGAACGATTTTATTGTATCGCCGAAGAGGACGCGGCGCCTCCTTTGGGAAGATACGAAAAATATCCGATAAAAGAATGTGCGTTGTTAATGACTTCCGCAGATGATTTCTTCTGGACTTTTGAACAAGCTGTTTCATATTATCAGTTTTCTTTGATAAATTATATAGGATTCAGAGACAAAGGGATGCTACTTGCCGGAGGCTGCGGGGATTCAAATGGAAAACCTCAAATTGATAAAACGAATCATTTGACGGAAGCATATAAATTCGGCAAAATTTTCGGCGAAAATTAATTTGTTAAAAATCAGCCTGATATCCGCAAAATGAGACTTCTTTCGGCACTTGTATAAAGATATGGAGCAGTAAGTCAGCGCAGGAGAATAATTTATTTTGTGCCGATACTGGAAACCGGGCTCTGCAGGCAGGGAGCGTACGGGGAGTGTGATAACTCCGGATCACGCCGCGGCAGAGGGCGG
>JAISWP010000224.1 GCA_031271065.1 Synergistaceae bacterium | reverse complement strand
AAATACTCTCCTGCGTCTATCGCGCCGCTGAAAAAACCGGCGGCGGGAGTTACGGAAGCGCCGTGATATCCGACATCCTGAGAGGCAGGCCGGGCGCGTCCAGCATGAGGCGGATAGCGCGCCTCGGGCTCGACGGCGTGTCCACCTGGGGGATAATGAACGGGTCGCCCCAGGCCGAACTCATGGATACCATCGATTTCCTCGCCGCCGAAGGCTATCTTGCCGCCGACGAATACGGGGCGCTGTCTCTCACAAGCCGCTCGTTTTCGTTTCTGAAAAGCAAGGCAAGGCTCCTGATGAGGAACCGCCGCGGACCGGCGGAAAGGACACATCCAAAAACCAAGCCGGCAGCCGGCCCCAAAGACGAAGGCCTGTTCGAAAAGCTGCGCGGTCTGAGGCGAGAGATAGCCGCGTCCCTAAACATCCCCCCCTATATCGTGTTCTCCGACAGGACACTTTGCGCCATGTGCGAGGCCCTGCCCTCCGACGAGGAGGAGTTCCTGGAGGTCTCCGGGGTTGGCTGCGCGAAGCTGAAAAAATACGGAGCGAAGTTCCTGGAAGCGATCAGGAACCGGCGGGGATGACCGCGCCGCGCCGCACGGTCTCGCGCAGGGTTTTCCGCACCGCCCCCGGTCCGGCCAGCATACAGTTCAGCAGTTCTTCGACCTTCAGCCCCAAGGGCGTATCATAGAGGTTTACTCCGAAGAGTTTTTCGTCCGACAGGATGGGCCGCAGTATGTCGTGATAATCGCCGGGCCGCCCGAATACGACCCCCGCGAGCGCGGCCCGCAGGTCATGAGCCCTCGGGTCGGGGCTTATCTCCATCGGCCCGCCCCCGTCGTCGATGCCCAGAAGATACCTCAGCCAGGCGGCCTGCACCAGCGGAATCATTTCAAGCCGCTCCATGTCCAGGCCCTTTCTCATGTAGGTTTTAAGGGTCTCGCCGAAGCGTATCGGCATTTTCTGCGAGGTGTCCGACGCGATGCGCTGGGGGGTGTCCGGCATGAACGGGTTCGGGAAACGCTTCGTCAGCACTTCTTCCAGAAAATCCTCCGGGTCGATGACGCCCGCTTCCGCCGCCGGCATGTTCTCCGCGCGGCCTAAGCGGCGAGTCATGTCCCTCAGGTCGTCGTCCGCCATTTCCTCGGATATCAGCTCATACCCCAAAAGACAGCCCATGACGGCCAGCGCGGTGTGGAGCGGGTTCAGGCAGGCGGTCACCTTCATCGTCTCCGTCCTCGACACGCGCTCCCTGTCGGTGTAATAAACGCCGCCGCCCTCGGGCAGCACCCGTCCCGCGGGGAACCAGTCCTCCAGCACGAGATACTGCGGTTTTTCTGCGTTGACGAAAGCCGCGGCGCGGGTGTGTTTCTGCGTGACCACGGTCTCCATGCCGGTGAATCCGTCGGCCTCGAACATAGACCTGACCTTTTCGGCGGGACTTGGCGTTATCTTGTCGATCATGCTCCACGGGAAGGACACCCTGCTCCTGTCGCCGATGTATTCCAGGAAACCGGGGTGAACCTTGCCGCCCTCGCTCCATTTTTCGGCGAACGTCCGTATGGCCGCCTCCAATTTCTCGCCGTTGGACGAGCAGTTGTCCATGCTCGCCATAGCCACGGGCTTCGCGCCGCCCCGCCACCTGGAGCAGAGCAGGGAGGCGACCTTGCCCATATAGCTCACGGGCTTTTCGGGGCCGTTTTCGAAGTCTGCCGCCACGGCGTCCATGTACCCGCCCCCGGCGTCCGTCAGAGAGTATCCCTTTTCCGTTATGGTGAAACTCACGACCCGCAGGCCGGGGGATTTGAACATCTCGACGAGACGGGCCCAGTCCTCCGGAGCGCCGCCGGGATCGGCCTTCAGCGCGTCGCAGATGCTGGCGGTGAGGGTTTTGGTCACGCTGCCGTCGTCGTTCAGGATCGCGGTCAGGCTCAAATTGCCGTGAGCGCGGAATATCGCGTCCACTAGTTCGTAATCGTAACCCTCCACCGCGACGACGCCCCTGTCGGACTTCCCCTCGTCGAGGCTCTCCTGCAGGACGCCCGCCAGAAACGCGCGGAATATATTGCCGGCCCCGAAATGCAGCCAGTCCGGAGCGTCCAGTGTCCTTCGGGCGACGGCGGCGGCGTCGAAGCGCGGCGTCCGATAGCCGATATTCTTTAAATGATCCAGGTTTTCCAGCAACTCCCTCGACAGTTTCAACGGCGGCACCTTCTTTAAAAAAAATATATACGCGGCGTCAATTTGCTCCGCGCCGGCGGATTTCGAAATAGATATTATCATTTGCGCGTATATTATGTAAGATACAGATGAACGGAAGGCCGGCGGCAGGACATGGACCTGGCGGGAGCCGCGCGGCCGTCCGGCGCCGGGCGGACATGCGCCGCGGAACACGCGGGCGCGGGGTTTGTCAGTGACGCCTGTTGGCTCAAAGATGGCGCTGTCTGTCCCGTACTTTAAATAAATCGCTCTGGCGAGTGAGGGAGGAAGAAGTTATGAAGATGATTCTGCGCTGGTTCCCGTTCGGGGACGATAGTGTGACTTTGGAGCAGATCCGTCAGATACCGGGCGTGAGCGGCGTCGCCGCCTGCCTGCCCGAGGTGCCGGTCGGCGAGGTCTGGCCCCTGGAGACCCTGACGGGCCTCAAAGAGGAGATCGGCGGCGCGGGCCTGGAGATGGAGGTCATCGAGAGCGTCAATATCCACGAGGACATCAAAAAGGGACTGCCGAGCAGGGACCGTTACATCGAAAACTACATAAAGACGATGGACAACCTGGGCGCGGTAGGGGTAAAGTGCCTCTGCTACAACTTCATGCCGGTCATCGACTGGGCCCGCAGCAGCCTGGCGTTTCCGCTCGAGGACGGCAGCACGGCTCTGTCATACCGCCACTCGGAAGTGCTGGAGATGAACCCTGTCAAAATAGCCGGCGTCATGGACAGCAAGGCCGTCGGCTATTCCCTGCCGGGGTGGGAGCCGGAGCGGATGGGCGCTATGGCCGGAGACATGGAATTTTATCAGAAAATGAGCCCGGACGAGTATTGGAACAACATGAAATATTTCCTGGACGCGGTTATCCCGGCGGCCGTGAAAAACGACATACGCATGGCGATACACCCGGACGACCCGCCGTGGCAGCTGTACGGACTGCCCAAAGTCATCGGAAACGCCGAAAACATCCGCCGCTTTCTGAAATTGAACGACAGCCCGTATAACGGCCTGACGTTATGCACAGGCAGCCTGGGCGCGAGTCTGGACAACGATATCCCGGCCATCGCGAGGGAGTTTTCGTCGGCCGGCCGGGTCCCCTTCGCCCATATCCGCAACCTGCATCACCACTCCCCGAAGGATTTCGACGAGAGCGCCCACCTGAGCCGGTGCGGCGATCTGGACATGTTTGAGGTCGTCAGGGGCTTTTACGAGGGGGGCTTTGACGGGTACATACGTCCCGACCACGGCCGCATGATCTGGGGCGAGAAAGCCCGGCCCGGATACGGACTGTACGACAGGGCGCTGGGTTCCCAGTACCTGCTGGGTCTGTGGGAGGCGCTGGGGAAACTGCTGGGACGGTGATGTGCCCGACACCGATAAATTAATGACGATATCGAAGCCCTGAAGTCCCATATATCCAGTCCGCGGCGGCGCAGTTTCAGATTCAAACCAGGGACGGCTTGTTTGGTTTGAATTGGGGATTGCGCCGCCGCGGCGCGGGGCCGGGAATTAAGGTTTCTATCCGCAAAAGCCGACTTGAATTTCAGAAAAATCACTTATTTTTTTGGTGATAGTTTGACGGATCATGTGAATAATACCCATGTGAGAGAATCTGAATGTAAAAGCCTTATGTGTCCTTGAATCCCGCTGTGCGGGGTAGAGTGACGTTTATTCCGAGTTCGAATGGGCTCAGGCCCAAAATTATAGGAAACGGGGGTTTTTTTAGGTGCTTATTGCAAATCCAGTGGTGATTTCAGTGGTGGTCATGTGCGTACTGTGTCTGATCAACCTGAATATCGTGATGTCCCTTCTCATTGCGGCGATGGTCGGGGGTCTTGCGGCCGGAATATCGGTCAGCGGCACGATGAGTATCCTGATCGGCGGCATGGGAGGCAACGCGGAGACCGCTCTCTCGTATTTTCTGCTGGGCACGTTCGCGGTGGCAATCAACAAGACAGGCCTGGCTTCCGTGGCCTGTAAACGCATAGCGAAGGTCGTCAAAACTCACAAGATCGTCCTCATGTTCATTCTGGCGGCCATAGGCACGCTGGCCGAGACAATCGTTCCCGTCCACATCGCGTTTATACCGATCCTCGTTCCGCCGCTGCTCTATCTTTTCAACGAACTCAGCGTCGACCGCCGTCAGGCGGCCTGCGCCCTCGCCTTCGGCCTGAAAGCTCCCTACATCGCCCTGCCGATAGGGTTTGGTCTCGTCTTTCACGGGATCCTGTCGGCGGAGATGGCCAAAAACGGCATGGAGATCGCCAAAGAGGCCGTATATTCGTACACCTGGATACTCGGCGCGGGTATGCTCGTCGGTTTCCTGCTCGCGATATTCGCCGCTTATAACAAGCCCCGCCGGTACGAGAATCTTCCTGTGGCCGGCGCCGGCGCCGCGGAGGCGTCGGACGAGTTTACCGCCGCCCACTTCAAGACTCTCATAGCCGTAATAGTGGCCTTCGGCGCGCAGCTTTGGACAAATTCTCTCCCGATAGGCGCGCTCTCGGCCCTGCTCGTCATGATAGCCTCCGGCGCTCTGAAGTGGAAGGATATCGACGGGAGCTTCACGGGCGGTCTCGAGATCATGGGCCTCATAGCTTTCGTCATGCTGATAGCCTCCGGTTACGGCAATGTGCTGCGCGAAACGAAGTCGGTCGAACACCTCGTCGCCGCCGTCGCTGATATGGTGGGCGGCAGCGCCGTGGGCGGAGCGTTCGTCATGCTGGCGGTGGGTCTGCTGGTCACGATGGGCATAGGGACGTCCTTCGGGACGATCCCGATCATAGCGGCCATCTACT
>JAISWP010000201.1 GCA_031271065.1 Synergistaceae bacterium | reverse complement strand
CGGCGACGCTTTCGCGAATGTTGTCTCCGGCCGAGGCGACGCCTGTCACCCTCGCGGCCATATTCTGCACGGACATAGCTATCTCCTCGCTCGACGCCGCCTGTTCCTCGGAAACCGCGGCGAGATCCTGCGTGCCGCCGGCGATGTCCTTGAGATACGTTATCATATTGTCTATCAGCCCCTCGGTCCTTTCCGACAGGTCCCTCGCATCCTCGGACGCTTTCGCGTTGCCCTGCGAGACGGCGACGACTTTTTCCAGGTCCCCGGTGATAGTTTCGGCTAGGGTCGCGATGTTTTTGGCGGCCGCGTTGCTGTCTTCAGCGAGCTTTCTGACTTCCTCGGCGACCACTGCGAAACCGCGCCCCGCGTCGCCGGCCCGCGCAGCCTCTATGGCGGCGTTCAAGGCGAGCAGGTTCGTCTGATCCGCTATTCCTCCTATCTGGGCGACGAAATTTTGAATCTGGCGCGTCCTGGAACTCAGTTCCTGAACACTTTGAACGGCTTCGGATGCGTCCCTGGCCACCGCCTCGATATCTTTCACGATGTGTCTCACCGCGCTCACGCCGTCTTCTCCGGCCTTCATCGCCAAATCGACATGATTCGCCATGTGCGTGCCCTTTTCTGCCATAGTCTGCGCTCCCGCCGAGACTTCCTCCACCGCCGCGTTTATCTCTTCCCCGCCGTCCGAGAGCGAATTGAGGTTCGTTCCCATCTCGTCGATGTTGACACGGAAATTCTCCACCATATCCTTTGTCTTCTGCGCCAGAGACGAAAATCGTTTCGAGGCGTCGACAATTTTGTTATTGGTGTCAATAGAATACGAATAAATGGAGCCCATATTTTCGACCATCTGGTTGATGTGTTTTTCGAGCGTGCCGAACTCGTCGAATTCGGTTATCTCTATCCTTTTCGAGAAGTCGCCGTCCGCGGCCAGCACGGCGAAACTGATTATTTTCTTCGCGATTTTGCGCAGATAACCTGCGACCAGAACGAGCAGCGCTGTCGCTGCCAAAAGCCCTATGACCGGCGCGATCACGCTGTTGAGGACGAGTTTTGTTATAGTGCCGGTTACCTCGCTGTTGTCGAGCATGATGACCAAAGTCCAGCCGGTTTCCGGTATCTTTTTATAGAAAACCCGGTTCGAACCCCTGCTCGTCTTAAGCGTCGCCATTCCCTCCCCGGTATTCAGCACCAGCCTTCCGAAAGCGGCGACGTCCGGATCGCGTTCGTTGGTGATCAGGTCGCTGATCGTTCTGGTGTCGTCGTAAAACGATATAAACTCCCCGTTTTTGCCGAGGATGAGAGCCTTGCCCGTTGCCCCGAAGGAAATTTCTCTCATGGTTTTTTGAATATCGAGGAGCGTCATGTCCACGGTGCTGACCCCGATCATCTTTCCGTCGTCGCCGAAAAACGGAACTGTAGCGGTAATCAGCTCGGATTTCACCACAGGTTCGAAGTACGCGTCCGTCCATACCGCCTCTCCGTCTGATTTCTTTCCTATGAGATAATAGTCTTCCTTTTGATAATCGACTTCATCGGCATAGCTGGGCAGAAATACTATCTCGCCGCCCTCTCTGTGCGTGTATAGGCCGAATCTTTCCCTGCCCCTGTAGATGCCGGGCTCCAGCCATATTCCGCAGGCAAACGTATTGCTGTATGTCTGGTTCAATCTCTTCAAAAAATCAGCCATCTCGCCGCGATCTATCGACTCGTCATTGATAGTCTTGGCGTAAGCGGCCAGGCTGTACGCCAGCGTCTCGTTTTTCTTGAACTCGTTTTGTATGGATAATTCGGCCTTTTTCAGCAGTTCGCCCATCTTCTCATTCATCTGGGTGTTTATCTGCCCCCGCATCTGTCTGCTTATAATCGCCGCGAAAAGAATTATCGATACGGCGATAACCGGGACGACAGAGATTATAATGCGCGACATTATGCCCTTGAATTTCACACTATCACCTCATTTTAAAATACGCAGGCATTTCTTCGATCGAGATGTTCCGCCGCCCCTCGAGGCGCTCCGAGAAGCCGCCGCGTTAAGCAGTGAAACAGTTTTATTGACATTTGGCATCAGATCATCCTCTTTTCCTTAATTCTTACCGCTTATTTGCCAAACGGCAATTGAATATCTCGTTTCAGGCATCCTATCAGGCGGGGCGGAGAATTTAAACTGTACAATACGCAGGGCAGATATCCGGCACGCCGGACAAAGGCGTCCGGCACGTTGTAATTAGAAGGTACGGGATGCTTCCTGCCGCAAATTTGGAAATTTTTTTCTGTAGAACTGCTTAGTGCGTGTTTAAACCAGACGTATAGTCCCGGCTCGATTGTGAATGAAGCTGCAGTCCTCCATGATTTGAACGCCCGTATCTCTGGTAAAATTACTCCATGCGGCGGTTTTATAGCCGCGGAGATTTTTTTGCGGAGGTTTTTCTTTTGGTAAGCACATCGGCCGGCAGAAAAGACGGGAGTTATTTGTTATGCGGCTCGGGCGGCGGACAGCTGGCCGTCAGGGTGTCCGTGGTATCGATCGGGGTAAATGCGCTGCTGGCGGCGTTCAAGCTGTTTGCCGGCATATACGCCCATTCCGGGGCTATCGTCTCCGACGCAGTGCATACGATATCCGACGTGCTGAGCACGATAGTGGTGATAATAGGAATCCGCGTCTCGGGACGGGTCGCCGACGAAAATCATCAGTACGGTCACGAGCGTTTCGAGAGCGTCGCCGCCATACTGCTCGCGGCCATGCTGGCGGCGGTTGGCGCCGGCATAGGCTTGAGCGGTGTGCGGAACGTCCTGAACTCGGCGTCCGGCAATATCGCGGTTCCCGGCAGGCTTGCCCTCGCCGCCGCCGCTCTTTCGATAGCCCTGAAAGAGGCGATGTACTGGTACACGCGGGACGCGGCCCGCAGGACCGGTTCCGGCGCTCTCATGGCGGACGCGTGGCATCACCGTTCCGACGCCATGTCGTCGGTTGGCAGCTTCGCGGGCGTGCTGGGGGCCCGCATGGGGTATCCGGCGCTCGATCCGGTGGTGAGCATCGTCATCTGCTGCTTCATCGTCAAAGCGGCGGTCGGTATATTCGTGGAGGCGGTTCGCAAGATGACTGATGAGGCCTGCGACCAGGATACCATCAGGAAGCTGGAGACTCTCGTATCCGAACAGGCGGGCGTGCTGGGCGTCGACGCCCTTCAGACGAGGCGTTTCGGAGAGAGGATATATGTGGATGTCGAAATAAGGGCGGACGGAGAGCTGTCCCTCAAAACGGCCCACGGGATAGCGGAAGGGGTCCACGACCGGATAGAGGAGATGTTTCCCAGCGTCAAACACTGCATGGTTCACGTAAACCCTTCGGAGGCCCGCAGTGGTAAAATTGACGCGTCAGGCGGCGAGATCGGTTCGGCCGGAATTGAGGGTGATAGAGTTTGAGCGGTCCGGAAGAAAAAGGAATAATACGCAGTCTCAGAAACAGCACGGTGCCATTCGTGGCGCTGCTCTGTTTTTTCGTGATCCTGGGAGGACGGGTCATCTGGCCTCTCTCCCACGCTCTGGCATGGGCGGCGGTGCTGTCGTTTTTCACCTATCCGCTGTACCGGTTCATCAAGGTTCGCGTTTTTCGTAACAGGTACTCGTACCTGGCGGCCGCCGTCAACACGTTTCTGATAATCATCCTTCTGGTGTTCCCCATGTTCGGCCTGGGGGCCACCATAATCCGTGAGCTGGGCAGGTTTTATCAGTTTTTCGTGGAATGGTTTCCCACCGTGCGGGACAAACCTCTCAGCGCTATCCTTTCTCTGCCCCAGCTCGATTGGGTGCTGTCGCACTATCCGGACTTTTTCGAACTGCCGATGTGGAGCGACCTGGTGTCGAGCCTGCCGGGCTTGATCACGTCCTTTATGACCAAACTGTCCCGAGAGCTTCTCGGCAACGCCTTTCAGCTGGGATTCCACCTGCTCGTCATGACTGTCGGAGCCTTTTTCCTGACCCACGACGGAGAAAAGTTCCTCAGGTTCGTCCACGAGATACTGCCTCTCTCCTCGGCGGAGAAAGACGTCTTTTTCCTCCGTTCGAGGCAGATGCTCTACGCCATCTTCTACGGAATAATAATGACCGCCGGTATTCAGGCGACTTTGGGAGGGCTGGGCTGGTGGTTCGTCGGGCTCCCCAATCCGGTGCTGTTCGGGCTCGTCATGTTTTTCCTGGCCATGCTGCCTTTCGTGGGGACGCCGATGGTCATAGTGCCGGGGGCGATATATCTTTTCGTCTCGGGTGATACCAAACACGCGCTCATGCTGCTGGCCTGGGGTTTTCTGGTGGTGAGCTCCATAGACAACCTGCTGCGGCCGCTTTTCATCTACGAGGGCACCAAAGCGCACGTGCTCATGATCTTCACGGGCATACTGGGCGGCATATCGACCTGGGGTTTTCTGGGCCTCTTTATGGGGCCGCTGGTCCTTTCAGTGGCGTATTTCATGCTGCGGCTGTATCACTTGGCGACTTTCACGCCGGACGCCCTGGCTCCGCCGGAAGAAACGCCGTGCGAAAAGCCCGCGGACGATTCCGGCGGAAAGAGGGCAGTCCGGCCCGGATAAAATCAGCCGTCTAGGGCATCTTGCTTTCGATCGCTTCCCGCGCGAGATATTTCGAGTAGTCGTGAATCGTCGGCCTGTACTCGTGCTCGAACAGAGGCGAACTTATCACGAAATCGGCGGTCGATTTGTTGCAGGCAATGATCGTGTTGTACACGGTGCAGAGGCGCACCAGCGCTTTCACATCCACGTCGTGAGGCTGAGTGGTCATCGGATCCGTGAAAAAAATGAGAACGTCCAGCTCGCCCTCTGCTATGAGAGCTCCCATCTGCTGGTCTCCGCCGAGAGGCCCCGATTTTAGCCGGACTATGTCTTTTTCCAGGTTCGGAAACTCCGAATCGAACATATCCTCGATCATCTGACCGGTCGTGCCGGTGCAGACCAGTTTGTGCGGGGCAAGCGTCCGCGCGTTGAAACGAACCCAGTCCAGCATGTCCTGTTTCCTGGCGTCGTGGGCGACGAGCCCTATCCTTTTCATTTTGTGCATATTATCACCGTCCCTGCTTTTTATGATCCGATTCCGGCTCCAAGACAGATAAAAGCGTATTCGGCTTGGAGCCGGAGCGAACGGCGCCGGCGCGGCGCCGAGGGTTTGAATCAAACCTGCCGATGCGAGTTTGAGAGCAATAGCCCCATTCATCATATTGCCCTTTTGGATCAAAATCAAGTGCGCTGCCGGCATTGCCGCGCGAGATAGTCACCTCAGTCAGAATGATCGCTGCTTCCGGAAAGCGTTTATACGGGAAAATTCGGCGGAGGGGTCCGGCTGTTGAATTTTTAAACTTTAAAATACGGGTATTTAGAATTATAATGATCGTCAGAATCTATTTTTTAAGGGTTTTGCGCCCTGCCAGGCGCTGTATCAGTTTCAGGGGGGAAAATAGTCGTGAAAAAAGTCATAGGAATAAACGGCGGACCGAGGAAAAACTGGAATACCGCGGCGATGCTGAGGCGCGCTCTGGACGGTGCGGAGTCCGTCGGAGCGGAGACGGAGATGGTCCATCTGTACGATCTCGACTTCAAGGGATGCCGCAGCTGCTTCGCCTGCAAGAGGATAACGAACTACGCCGACGCGAAGTGCGCCGCCCGCGACGAACTCTCCCCGGTGCTCGACCGGGTGATGAGTTCAGACGTGGTGATAATGGGCTCTCCGATATATCTTTCCGACGTGACCGGTGAGATGCGTTCCTTCTGGGAACGTCTGATATTCATGAATCTCGCGTACGACACGGCCGCTATGTCCGTCTGCCCGAGGAGGATATCCTGCGGCATCGTCTATACGATGAACATATCCGGTGAGATGCTGGCCGCCTGGGGCTACAGCGCGCTTTTCGAGTCCCACGTCAGGTTCCTGAGCGTGCTGGGAGGGCCTGCTGAGTACGTGACCTCCTGCGACACCTACCAGTTCGACGATTACTCCAGATATTACGCCCCTATGTTCGACGTGGAGCACAAGAAACGGATGAGGGACAGCATGTTCCCTATAGACTGCGACAGAGCGTACAGGATGGGCGCGCGCCTTGCAGAGGACGGGGAATCGGCGGATGTTCCGGAGGAGGCGCAGGCCGAAGCGCTGTAAAGTTCATCACCGACGCAGAGGGGTTATTTAAAATCAGCGGTTACCTGATCGAAGAGCCCTCCATAAACGTTTTGATCTTTTCAAACAGCTCCGTGTTGTCCAGTTCTCCCGAGAAGTCCGTTCCTGCTCCCGCGGCGCTGATCGGGACGTCTTTGCCCGTGTGATAGTACGTCGTCCACGCTATGCCGCCGCTGGCGTCGGATTCCTTGACGCAGGCCATTGTGAAGGGGTCGTAGGGGCCGTAGAGTTTTTTGTAATCGGGTTCCATTGACTCGCGCCGGGCGCGCGCGGTCATGCTTAGGCGGAAGGCTTTTTGGACGGAGGGCGTTCCCGTCACCGTATTTCCGAAATGCAGGCGCGCCATTTCGAGGTACTGGTCTATCTTCGCGCCGCTTTTCGGCGATATCTTCCTCTCGAAAGCCGCGTAAGACCCCCGGCGTCCGGCTATTGTCCGGTACAGGTCCGCGCCGGACGCGCCCTTCGCGTCGAAGATCATTCCGCCGGTCTCGTGGTCGCTGGTGACTATTATGAGGGTGTCGTCCGGGCGGCGGCGCATGAACTCCACGGCCCGGGCCACCGCCTTGTCGAGTTCGATCACCTCATGCACTGCGGCGGCCGCGTCGTTGGCGTGACAGGCGAGGTCGATCTTGCCGCCCTCTATCATCATGAAAAAGCCGCTCTCTCCCTCCAGCAGCCTGACGCCCAAATCCGTGAAGTCCGCCAGAGACGGTCCGCCCGCGCCGTCTATGGCCCAGGGCATGGTACCGCCCGAGAGCTTCGGATGTACGGCCATCACCTTGCCCGACGAGGCTCCCTCCACTCCCTTTATAACCTCGTAACCCTTCGACGAGGCCGCCTCGTACAGATCGCGCCGGTTTTTGTCCCTGCCGGCCGGCCTTATGAAGCCGCCGCCGCCGAAATATTCGAACCCGCTGTCGGTCAGCTGGAGGCCCAGACCGTAGTGATCGGTCCTTTTCGCCGCGTGCCCGTAGAAAGCCGCCGGAGTGGCGTCCTGGAGGAATACCGTCGACACTATGCCCACCTTCATGCCCATATCGCGGGCCGCCCGCGCTATCGATGCGAATTTTTCGCCTGTCTTGGGGTCCATCCCGACCGCCCCGTTCACGGTCTTTCGGCCCGCGGCGAGCGCCGTGCCGGCGGCGGCCGAGTCGGTGACGCCTGAGAGGGAGTTAGTGGAAACTGTCCCCTCCTGCCCCAGGGAGTTCATCACCAGCTGGGATTTTCGGGGAGTGTCGTCCCCCGACATCCTTCTGGCTTCTCCCAGATATACCTCGGCGGCGTTCCTCTGGGCCGTTCCCATGCCGTCCCCGATAAAGAGAAACACATATCTGCCCCCGGCCTCGGCGCCTTCGCAGAATAGCAGAAACGCAAGAGACAGGAGCGCTGCGGTTTTTTTAAAGATTGCGGTTTTTTTAGCGATTGAGTACATAACATAATCTCCTTAATTAAAATCATTGTAAAAACTTTTTCATATTTGACGGATTGCGCCCCGCTGATAAAATATAATATAGCGGATTCTGTCCGCTCTGAAATATTATTGTACGGCAAATGTGTCTTGCAAGGGCCGTTTGTTTTGACTCAATCGATTTCCCGGGGGTATGCGCGTCATGGGTTTTTACATCAACATCGCTCAGGGTGGCACTGTGAATAGAATTTACTCGGACACGCCGATTATGGGGCACGAGGTCCTGTCAATGGTGAATGTCGAATCCAGGGGGCGCATCGTGGCCTGGCGCGTCAACCGCATATTGCGCCCGATGGGCTGGGTGGTCGACGACGACGCCGACGTCGAGTTCGTGGACACTTCGACCTTCGAAGGGACCGAGGTCTACAGGAGCACCCTGACGTTTGTCCTCGTTCTGGCCTGCAAGAGGGCTCTTTCGAAGGACGTCAGGGTAAAGTACTCCATGAGCGACAGCTATTACTGCGAGTTTCCGGGGGAGGCCGCCGAGAGCGGAGATGTCGCCCTGGTAAAAGAGGAGATGGAGAAGATAGTCTCCTCGGCCCTTCCGATCCAGCTGGCGACGCTGCCTCTGGACAAGGCGCGGAGAATATTCGAGCGGCAGGGCAGCTCGGACAGGGCAAAACTCATCCAATGCACCGGCAGCGACCCGGTCATGCTGTACCGCTGCGCGGGCGTCTACGGATATTTCGGAGGGACTCTCGCATCCTCCACCGGCATGGTAAAGACATTCGACCTGAACGGATTTGCCCCCGGTTTTCTCCTGCGCTTTCCCTCCATAACCGATTCGGAAGTGCTCCCGCCCCTTCAGGTGGTGCCGAAGCTGATGGACGTGTTCCGGGAATACGCCACCTGGCTCGGCGTGCTCGGCCTCTCCACCATGGACAGTCTCCACGAGCGGGTTGCGCGGGGGAAGTCGCTGGAGCTGATACTCGTGTCGGAGGCGTTCCACGGAGAGGCACTCTCCCGCATGGCGAACAGGATAATAGACAGGGGGACGGTGAGGCTTCTCTGCCTCGCCGGGCCGTCCAGTTCGGGAAAGACCACCACGTCGAAACGGCTTGCCATACAGCTTCAGGTCAGCGGCAAGAACCCCATAGCTCTCGCCCTGGATGATTATTACCTGGACCGCGACCGCACGCCTCTGGACGAGAGCGGCGGCAGAGACTTCGAGGCGCTGGAGGCGCTCGATATCGAGCTGATAAACGAGCATATCAGCGCTCTTTTGGCCGGAGAGGAAGTGGAGCTTCCGAAGTTCGACTTCGTCTCCGGGACGAGAAAGCCCGGACCGAAGCTCCGCCTCAAGTTTGACGACATACTGATAATAGAGGGCATACACGGGCTCAACGACAGGCTGACGGCCGATATATCGCCCGAGACCAAATGCAAGGTGTTCATATCGCCGCTCACGGGAGTGAATCTGGACTCCCACAACAGAATAGGCACGACGGACACCAGGCTGCTGCGCCGCATCGTCCGGGACTATCGCAAGCGGGGACACAGCCCCGAGAGGACTCTGCTGATGTGGCCCTCCGTCATAAAGGGTTCCCACAAGCACATCTTCCCGTACGAGGAGGGCGCCGACCTGCTCTTCAACTCGTCTCTGGTCTACGAGATATCGGTGCTCAAAGGTTACGTGGAGCCTCTGCTCCGCGCCATATCTGAATATTCGCCGGCATACGGCGAGGCGTCCCGCCTGCTGTCCATGCTGAGTTTCGCCCCGGTGATTCCGTCGGAAAACGTGCCTAACGTCTCTATACTGCGGGAGTTCATAGGCGGCGGCTGCTTCGAGGACTGAGCGTTGCTGGCCCTTCACGGTTGTTACAGACAGGGTTTTTTCTTATGGGGGGAGCGGCCGCTCCCCGGAGACGGCCGGGAAGATGCCCGGCATCCGGACGGCGGCAGCCCCTGCGAGCCGGGTGAGGGGAGGATACCGCACGCCCTCGCCGAGCTCGGATTCGAGGGCGCGGGATCGCTCGTCCCGGCAAAATTGGAAATATACCTGCCGTCCTGCGCGGAAAAATTTCCGGTCCCGTCGACGCCGCTTCTGGGTGAAATTCCCAGATCGCGGGCGAAATGCTCCATGCGGGCCTGGCATGTGGAAGCCGTGTCCGTCAGCGTGACCGATCTCGTCGCCCTTCGCCCGTTTCTCGTCTCGGACGAGCCGGTATCCAGGGACGGAAGGTTTCTCGCAAACGGAGTTATGTCCGCGCTGGACCTCTGCTACATAATGGAGTGCTGCTCGTTTGTCCTCTCTTTGCTTAAACGGGGCAGATTCCTCCCCGATATAAGGGCGTCCAAAGATAAATATGAGCCGGTGTGGGTCCCAATGCTGATTGGGGACGATTCCGCCAGGTATTCCCGCATGATGCGCGTCATGCCGGACATCATAAAGACCCGCGGGGAGTCCTTTGCGTCGGGACCCAGGACGGTGCTCGGCGAGATGATATCCGCCCTCGTCGACGGTCTTGTGAGGCACGCCTGGTCCCGCAGGATACCGGACGACCGGGAGTCCGTCTCATCCCGGGCGGCCCGGGCGATAGTCAAAAAATCCCGGGTCTCGGGAGAATCCGTCCCAGAGCGGAGAAAACGCGGCAGACTGGTGAACGCCCTCAACCCTCACGCCCTGTGGATACGGTCCCTGGGGTGGTTCGGAGAGACGGACGGCCTGAGCCAGTCCCTGGGATCCATCTACAGCGATGTCCGCGAGTGGATGGGCAGGTACGAGTGGTCGAGGCACGCCCCGTACAGGCTCAGGCTCGAACTTTCCGACAGCGGCGATATATGGCGTCTCGAATACTCGCTGAAATGCTTCGACTCCGGCGAGATTTTCAAAGCGTCTGACGTCTGGTTCGGCGCGTGCGCCGCCGGGAATCCAGGCGCGGGCGGCTACATGAGGCGCTGCATGCTTCAGGCGCTTGGAAACGCCGGTTCCTCGTTCCGTCCGATCCGTGACAG
>JAISWP010000200.1 GCA_031271065.1 Synergistaceae bacterium | reverse complement strand
CTGGCATTCCGTTTTTTTTGATAAAACTCGGTTACAATTATCAGCGTCGGATCATAATATGAGGAGGCGGTCGCTTTGCGAAAGACAATAGGGTTTATAGGAACGGGAGTCATGGGGGCATCGATGGCGGCGCATCTGATAGAAGCCGGTTATAGTCTCAGCGTTTACAACCGCACAAAAGAGAAAGCCGATTCTCTGATAAAAAAAGGAGCGGTGTGGCGCGGCACTCCCGGCGACGCCGCCGCGGCGTGCGGCGTGATTATAACGATAGTGGGATACCCGCATGACGTCGAGTCGGTCTATCTCGGGGACGGAGGGATAATCGAGCGCGCGGAGCCCGGTTCTCTGCTCATAGATATGACCACCTCAAGCCCGGCTCTGGCAAGAAAGATATATGACGCGGCAAAAAACAGAGGGCTGGGGGCTCTGGACTCTCCGGTCACAGGCGGCGACAGAGGTGCCCGGGAGGCGTCTTTGTCGATAATGGTCGGAGGGGACGAGGCGGATTTCGAGCGCGCGCTGCCGATACTGAAGGTCATGGGCAGGAACATAGTCAGGTTCGGAGATGCCGGAAGCGGCCAGACGGCAAAACTGGCAAATCAGATAGTGATCGCCGGCACGATGCTGGGCGTCTGCGAAGGGCTGGCCTTCGCTTCAAAAATGGGACTCGACCGCAACGAACTGCTCGGCTGCATCACAAACGGAAGCGCAGGCAGCTGGAGCCTTGCCAGCTATGGGCCGAGGATACTGAAAGGGGACTTCGCCCCGGGATTTTTCGTCAAACACTTCATAAAGGACATGAAACTGGCTAAAGACGCCTCGGAAGAAGCCGGAATGTCTCTCGAAGGACTGGAGGCCGCGCTCTGCCAGTACGAAAAACTGGCCTCCGAAGGCGGAGAAAACGACGGAACTCAGGGGTTATACAAACTGTACGACTGAAGAACCCGTCAATCCGCCGCTTGATTCCAATCCCGTGCCGGGGACGCTTTGTCCGACATGGAATTGGAATCAAGCGCGTTTCTGCGAAAACCGGAGCGGGTCTTTTTCTATCTCAATTCGCCGCCGAGGGATTTCCCGAGGCGTTTTACCGCCAGATTGGCGCAGGACTCTATTTCCTCGGAAGTGAGCGTCTTTGAGAGCGACCCGATGACGAGGCGGATCGTGACGGATTTTTTGCCGGACGCGACCTGCCGGCCCCTGTACTCGCCCACGAATGAAACGCCGCGCAGCAGGTCCTCAGGACCTTTCTTTCCCGTTATGGTTTCGTATATATCCTCCCATTTCACGGATTCGTCGAACAGCATCGATATGTCGTACTCCGTCCGGGGGAACTCCGGCAGGCGGGAGTATCGGTTCGTTCTGGACGGCATCGGCCTGACCGAGTCTATGTCCAGCTCGAACAGCATCACTGCCTGATTTTTTATCCCGCACTCCAAGGCGGTTTTCCTCGAGAGCAGGGCCAGGCTGCCTATCGCGCTCCCTTCGGAAATCACGTTGAGCCACACCGTGTCGTCGGCCCAGCAGGGCTTCGATACCCGCCCGAATGTTACGGGCTCCATGTGGGTGAAGCGGGGGAGGTATTCCAGCACTCCTTTGGCCTTCCTGAAAAGAGCGGAAACGTCTTCGGGCGATCCCGTGAAAGCGCCGGCCGTGTTCCTTCTCTGCCGGGGCAGCTTCTCACGAGGGTCGTATGGGGCGGTGTATTCCGAATCTGAGAACACCTGCGCAGACTCGAATATGGCGAACTCGTCCAGGAATCTGGCGTTGCGCTCTGCAGCCCGAATCAGATTCGGGAGCAGTGAGGAACGGATGTATCGTTCGTCCGGGGATGGGGGAGACGCTATCGACAGCATACCTTCGCGGGTCGGCGATACCGCATTGAGGAATTCATCCTGCACCCACGGGTACGTGAATATCTCCTGCATTCCGCAGCGAAACGAGAGGTACTCCCTTATCCTGCGGTCTATGTCCATCTCGGGCTGATTGACCGCGCCATCGAAGGACGTGGTGATTTTCGTCGCCTCGAAGTTCTCGTATCCGTGTATACGGGCGATTTCCTCCATTATGTCGTCCGGCAGGGACACGTCGCCTGTCGACCTCCAGGGAGGGGATACGACACGCATAACGCCCTCCTCGGGGAAAGAAACCTCGAAACCCAGACGGCCCAGTATCCGCGCTGTGTAATCGCGTTCCATCGTCTTTCCGAGACGCCGCGCCAGCCACTCGCAGGACACGTCTATCTCCGTTTTTCCGAGGGGCGAGGGGTAGATGTCGTGATATCCGGCGACCCTCATATCCGGGAACAGGTCCGCGAACATCTTCATGGAGAGCGAGAGCGCCTGAGCGGCGCGCTCGGGGTCGATCCCCTTCTCGTATCTTATCGCGGCTTCGGTTCGGGACTCGTGCCGCTGGGCGGTGCGCCTGACGCCTATCGGCTCGAAGCAGGCCAGTTCCAGAATGACTTTCGCGGTCTCCGGGAGGACGGAGTCTTTGGCGCCTCCCATGACGCCGGCGAGTCCGACCGAACCCTCGTCGTCCGCTATGACGAGGTCCTCGGCCGTGAGGGTGAGCTCCCGCCCGTTGAGCAGCAGCAGTTTCTCAGAGGGACGGGCCCTGCGGACCGTTATGTGACCGGCGATGTTGTCGGAGTCAAAGGCGTGTGTCGGCTGTCCCACAGCCAGCATGACGTAGTTCGTTATATCGACTATGGCGTTTATCGGACGCATTCCGACCCGCCATATTCTGCTTCTTATCTCGAAAGGGGATTCTTTGACAGAGAGCCCTTCCATCTTCACTCCTATGTACCTGAAACAGCGGGTCGGGTCGTCTATGCCGACCTTGAAGTCCGGGAGTCCCGGCGGGGGAGAGTATGGCTCGAACTGCGACAGGGGCAGGTCATACAGGGCCGAAAGCTCCCGCGCAATACCATAGTGCCCCCAGAGGTCCGGCCTGTTGGTGAGGGATCTGTTGTCTATTTCCAGGATGATATCATCCATTCCGAGAGCCGCGGCGAGGTCCGTCCCGGCCGGGGCCGGAAACTCCGACAGGTCCGCTATGGTCGCTTCCTCTGTGAAGGGAAAGAGGTCGAAAAGCCCTATCTCCGACGAGGCGCATATCATGCCGCGGCTCTCCACGCCCCGCACCCTGGTGTTCTTTATCTCAGCCGGAGCGCCGGTCCCGTGCCAGCGCGCCATAGCGCCGGGAAGGGCGACGGCCGCTTTCATGCCCTGGGAAAGGTTTACTCCGCCGCAGACTATATCGACCACCTCGTCTCCCACGTCCGTGCGGCAAACTTTCAGCCGGTCGGCGCCGGGGTGGGGGAGTATTTCCTCTACGACCCCGACTACCATCCTGCCGAACTTTTCGCGCATCGAGACGAACCCCTCGACTTCCACCGTGGACATAGTCAGGTCGTACATCAGACGGGATATATCGAGATCGTCGGGCAGTTTCACATAATCTTTAATCCAGTTGAGCGACAGTTTCATGATTCATCTCTCTCCTACTTGAACTGGCTCAGAAATCTCAGGTCCGCGCTGTGGAACATTCGGACGTCGTCGACTCCGTAGCGCATCATCACGAGACGGTCGAGGCCGATGTTGACGTAAAATCCGGTGTACCTGGCCGGGTCCAGCCCGGCGGCGCGAAGCACGTTAGGGTGGGGAGTGCCTCCCGGCATTATCTCTATCCAGCCGACGCGCTTGCATACGCTGCAGCCCGCGCCCCCGCAGACCAGACAGCCCATGTCTATCTCGAACCCTGGTTCCACGAACGGGAAAAATCCGACCCTCATCCTGACCGGAACGTCGCGCCCGAATACTTTGGAAAGGACGCTCTTTATCATCACCTTGCCCGCAGAGAACGTGAAATCCTCGTCGACTATCAGGGCCTCGTACTGGAAAAACGCGCGTTCGTGGCGCGCGTCGGTCGTCTCGCTGCGATAGACCCTGCCCGGATAGACGAAACGGAAGGGAGGTCTGCGGGTTTGGAGATAACGGACGCTTGCCCCGGTGAGGTGCGGCCTCAGGCAGAGTCTGTCCCCCCCTCTGCCCGAGTCGTGTCCCGCCAGCCAATATGTGTCCATGCTCTCACGGGCCGGATGATCTGCCGGGAAGTTCAGATTGTCGAAGGCATAGAGCTCGCTGGTTATGTCGGACTCCTGGAATATTTCGAAACCCATAGAGCGGAAGGTGTCGTTCAGGTCGTAGCACATCTGGGTGATGGGGTGCAGCGCGCCGCCGTGAGGCGCCCTGCCCGGGACGGTCAGGTCGAAGCTCTCCGATACGGCGTTTGCGGCCAGCTGTATCGCCTCGTTTCGTTCGTCGATGATCCTGAGGAAATATTCCTTGAGTTCGTTGGCGAGCCGTCCCATCTCAGGGCGCTCT
>JAISWP010000142.1 GCA_031271065.1 Synergistaceae bacterium | reverse complement strand
GAACGGCCGGAAGATATCCGTCACCTGGCCGCCTCCGGGCGCAACGCCTATGTCCGTCTCAAAGACGCCCGCCAGGTGTTCAATTATGATAGGCTGAATTTGCCTGACGCCGGCTTCTCGGCGCGGCAGCGGTATACAGACGCGCCGCGGGCGCGCCGGCTCTTTGCGGGCGGCATCATAAGCCGAACGCCCCTCTGACGGTCTCCCCGAAGAATACGAAAGCGACGCCGAATATGACCGCCAATATCACAAGGACGTAGAGCCATTTCGGGATGGCCGAGACGAAATAGACCGCCGCCCTCATGATTACGAAAACGACGATCACCGCTATTACCGCGAAAATTCCAAACAATATGTACGGATTCATTATCTCCTGCCTCCTCGCAGTATTTTGGCGAACCGCGCCGGGAGTCCGTCCTCGGCGGATTCATTCCACCAAATTTTATCAAAAGAAGAGACGATATTTCGTCAGTTTTTGAAAAACAGGAGTTCACTTCAAACTTTCAGCCCTGATCCAAATTTGTGTCCGGCAGGTTTGATTTAAACCGCATCTTTCGCGCATGGCAAAACGCGGCGTCCCGCCGGCTCCCGTTCCGGACGCGCCGAACAACTCCGGGTCCGGGAGTCCCGGGCCCGGTATTCTGTCATGCGCGTCCGATCTTAAAAAACCAAAACCGCGCCGCGCCGTCTATTCAAAGGGGTGCTTGAACTTCCTCTGTCCCAGGAGCGCGTCGACTCCGTACAGCAGAGCCGCCGAGTCTCCGGCCGCCGTCACCTTGTTCAGGATGTCCTCCGCCGACGACACTTCCTCCACCTGTTCCTCCACATACCAGAGGATAAACCGGTAAGAAGCGTGATCCCTCTCTTTCACGGCCAGATCCGCGATGTCGTTTATGAGATCCGTGACGTGCTTTTCGTGGGACACGACTTTTGCGAAAACCTCCCTGATACTGCCGTAGTTCGCTGGAGACGCCGCTATGTCGGACAGAATCGGCAGGCTGCCCCGCTCCAGTATATACTCGAATATGCGGGCGCCGTGGGCCGCCTCCTCTTTGGCCTGGTTCAAAAGCCAGTGAGCCGTGCCCTTGAAACCGGCGTTCTCGGCGTAAGCCGCCATCCCCATATAGAGATATGCTGAAAAATACTCGGCGTTGACCTGATCGTTGAGCGCTTTGAATACGCTTTCCCTTAACATGTTCATTCCTCCCTCGGAACAGCCGCGGATAAACCGCGCGAAAAACAATATAGCACATATATCGGCCCGTCTCTATCCGTCAAGCTGACCAATGATTGAGCGCCGACGTATCCGGCGCGGAACGGAATTTTGCGTTTTCCTCCGATCTGTGATATTTTTATGAAAAAAGATGCCCCGGAGGTGCCGTTATGCGATATATATATGCTCAGCTGCTTCAGGCCATAAAACATGGCGAAGAGGCGATAATAGTCACCGCCTGCCGGACGGACGGCATAGCGCACACCCTGCATACGGGAGACGCAGCCCTGGGCTGGGACGGCAAACGGGGAACCGATGATTCGCTGTACATGGAAAAAAACGCCGCCGGAACCGTGATCGTCGAGAGGTTCCTCCCCAGATCCCGCATGTTCATATTCGGCGCGGGACACATCGCCGTCCCCCTCGCCCACGTGGCGTCCATGCTGGATTTCGACGTGGTGGTGTACGACGACAGGCCGGCTTTCGCCAACAGCGAACGTTTCCCGGACGCGTCGGAGGTCGTCTGCGAATCCTTCGGCAAGGTCGGTCACCTCGTCAAAGCGCGTGCGTCCGACTACGCCGTAATACTGACGAGGGGCCACAAGCATGACGAGGACTGCCTCAGAGCGATACTTGACGGAACTCCCCCCTATTACGTGGGTATGATAGGCTCGAGACGCAGGGTGGCCATAGTGCGCAGGCAGATGAAGGACGAAGGCTTCGCGCCGGAATTGGTGGACAGAGTCCACTCCCCCATCGGGCTAGCCATAGGCGCGGTCACTCCGGAGGAGATAGTCATATCGATACTGGCGGAGGTCGTGAAGGAGCGCCGCATGAAATTTTCCTGGGATGGCGGAGGTTCCGCGGCGGCCCGCAGCGGAGCGTCCTCGGCGGACATGGACCTGCTCGAATGGCTCGCCGGAGAGGACTCGGAGGGAGCGCTCGTCACCATACTGTCGACCGAAGGCTCCACGCCGCGCGAGGCGGGGGCGAAGATGATCGTGACGATCGACGGAGCGGTCGGGACCATCGGAGGAGGCTGCGCTGAGGCCGGCGTTCTTCGCGACGCGCGGGACATCATCCGCGAGGGAGGATATATGTTCAAAACCATCGACATATCCGGCTCGGCCGACGAGGACGGCATGGTCTGCGGCGGGAAGATGACGGTGCTGATAGAGGCGGTCAGCCCCCATAAGTGCCGCGCGGACTGACGCCGGGCGCCTGTCGGCGGCGTTGTCCACGCGAAACGCGGCGTCAATGCGGTTCATTCCGATTTCACGCCGCTTTGGGCTTTATCTGGCATGGAATTGAAATTTGTGATATAGTGCCGCTCGCGGCCCTTGCGCCGAAATTTCAGACCGGACCCGAGTTTGATGCGAATAGGGATGAGCCGATGCACTGGAACTTCACGAATATCATACTGCGTCCCGGCGGCGCGAAATTAGGCCCCGGTTACCTCGGGCTGGCGCTGGAGATAGGTTTCGGCAACGGAGAATACCTCCAGCATCTGGCCGATTCCGGCCGTTACGATCTGGCAGTCGGGATCGAGGTCTCCCAGTGGTGCATAACCAAGGCCGCCCGCCGCGCGCTGGCGAACGGGACCCGGAACATACGGCTGATGTGCGGCGACGCGAGGCATCTCCTGAAATACACGTTCGAGAAGGAGAGCGTGCGGGACGTTTTCATGAACTTCCCCTGTCCCTGGCCGAAACGACGTCACGCAGACCGCAGGGTAGCCAGGAGCGATTTCGCAAAGATGCTGGCTTTGTACATAATGCCGGGAGGAGCTTTCACTCTGGCGACCGACGTCCCTTGGTACGCGGACGACGCCAGGGAAGTGTTCGCCTCGTCGCCGCACTTCGCCGCGGGCAGGGTGATCCGGAACCCCGACCGGGACTGCGTTACGAAGTACGAGCGCAAGTGGAAAGCCATGTCCCGGGACACGTTTCAGCTCAGAGCCGAAAAGACGGGACATTGCGCCGGGACGGAAGCCCAAACAGGAACGGAGGATGACGGCATGACCTGTGACGCGGAATCGGCGTCGAACCCAAATATAAATTTCCGCGCCAAAGTGGCGTCGCTCCAGGAGGACGCCGTAACCGGAATAGATTACCGGGCGATGTTCCGGGAGATATTCTGGCGCGGCGAGAACGAGGCCCTGGTGCTGGTGATCTCGGCTGACGAAGGATTCGAGCAGCATTATTACCTGAGGATAACGGAGAATAACGGCAGGTACAACGTCAGAACCGATTCAGTCGGACACCCCTATAAGACCCCAGCGGTGCGGGCCTCGGTAAAACACGTGATGCAAAGGCTATCCGGCGTCTGACGGCCCTCCCGTCCCGTGCGCGTTTCCTCCGGCATTCCTTCGCAATCTTTTCTTAAAAAACAAGCGATTATCGATTCAGAAATAAAAAGAATGAATACAATTGCGTGGCCTCCCCGGAAACGCCTGAGGAGAACGATTCGACCACGACAGGTTTTTGAAGGATTTAGCCGAGCATTTTTCTGTGCCTCCTTTACACATCGCCAGCGGGCGCCTCATGCCAGGGACGCCCGCCGTCCGTTTCATCCTGTCTCGTTTTGTCCCGCGTTACTTCCTGGCCTCCTTGATTCGTTTTACCTCTTCGGTGAGAGCGGGGACGATGTCCAGGAGGTTGCCGACGATGCCTAAGTCGGCTGCGCCGAAGATTGGGGCCTCCGGGTCCTTGTTGATCGCCACGATAGTGTCGGAGCCCGACATGCCAGCAAGGTGCTGGATAGCGCCGGAAATGCCGCAGGCCATGTAGAGTCTCGGGGCCACCGTCTTGCCGGTCTGCCCGACCTGGTGTGCATGGCTGATCCAGCCGGCGTCTACCGCCGCGCGGGAACTGCCGACCTCGCCGCCCATGGCCTCCGCGAGGCCGCGGATGAGCGAGAAGTTCTCCGGCTTGCCGAGGCCGCGCCCGCCGGAGACGATAATCTCGGCCTCCTCGAGATTGATCTTCGCCTCGTCGTCGTCGCCGAGGCGCTTGACCAGTTTCGTTCTGGGGATCGGCAGGCCCTCTATCGTTTCGCGGACGATCTCCCCGGTCC
>JAISWP010000094.1 GCA_031271065.1 Synergistaceae bacterium | reverse complement strand
CAGGAGGATCTTCTGCTCCTCACGGGAGGCGTGCCCGGATGAGTGCACGGAGGCGCTGCGCTCGTATATGACGTCGCAGCCGCAGGCGAACAGCCTGTTCACGGTGTTGCTGACCAATTTTTCGTTGCCCGGTATCGGAGTCGCGGATATGACCACTATGTCTCCGTCGCCGAGCCGTATCTGCCTGTGTTCTCCCTTGCTCATCAGGACGAGCCCGGAAAAGGGCTCTCCCTGGCTTCCGGTCGTGAGGACGACGGTGCGGCTGGGCGAGACGCGCTCGGCCTCCTGGGAGGTGATCAGCAGATCCGGAGAGATGTCCACATAACCCAGTTTTCTGGCGAGCTCCACATAGGACGTCATACTGCGCCCCACCAGCATCACTTTCCGGTTGAACCGGGCGGCTATGGCGAACACCTGGGAAGCCCTGTAGAGGTTGCTGGCGAAAGCCGCTATCACTATTCTGCGGTCTTTGTACTTGCGGAATACATCCTCGAACGTGCGGCCCACGACCGATTCGGAGGGAGTAAAACCCGGACGCTCGCTGTTGGTGGAATCGGACAGAAGAAGAGCGACTCCCTCCTTACCGAGCTCAGCGAGGGAAGCCAGGTCCGTTCCCTCGGTCCCCCCTATCGGGGTCATGTCGAGCTTGAAGTCTCCGCTGTGGACCACTATACCGAGCGGCGTTCTGACATATATGGCCACGCTGTCCGGTATCGAGTGAGAAACCCTTATGAACCCCACCTCAAAACACCCGGCCTTTACCACCTGACCGGGCTGTATGCTGTTATATTCCGGTTTGTAACGAGCCCTCGTATCGGTCATCCGGTATTCCACCAAGGCCAGCGTCAGCGGAGCGCCGTAGAGGGGAACGTCAAGACGGGGCAGCACCAGCGGGATGGCCCCTATGTGATCCTCGTGCCCGTGCGTGAGAAACACGGCTCGTATCTTGTCCTTATTTTCTATGAGATACTGTACATCGGGGATGACAAAATCAATCCCGAGCATCTCTTCCTCGGGAAACTTGAGTCCGCAGTCGATCACGATTATGTCGTCTCCGTACTCTATGGCGGTCAGGTTCTTGCCTATCTCGCCCAGCCCGCCGAGGGGTATTATCTTCAAAGTCCCTTTGGACCTGGCCGGCTTATTTCCAGTCCGCCTGCCCCTTCTTGCGTTAGGCATGTTATGACGCGCTCCTCATGCCGCGCGCCTTACCGCAGGACCCGGTACGAGGCGCGCCCCAATCCCTTACCGCTGACAACCCGCCGACGGCAGTGTCTGAATCAATTTTTCCCATTTACAGATATTACCCTTTCTATGTTTTCTATCTCTTATAACCTATGACGTTTCGAAGCAGGTTTTTCCTCCACTGTTCGCCGGCCGAGTCCTCTGTTCCGATAGGAGAGGCTCCGTCTATCACCCCTATGACTCCTCTCCCCTGCTCGCTTTCAGCCACTATCACCTGCAGAGGGTTCGCGGTGGCGGCGAAAATACCGCATACTTCCTGCACGGCTTTTATGCGGTTCAGGACGTTGATAGGATAACCGTTTTTGATCACCACCACAAACGTATGTCCGGCGGCGATTTTGAGCGCGTTTCTCACCGCGCACCCGGTCAGCGCCTCATCGTTGCCGTCCCTGCGAACCAGTTTCTCTATCGACGCTTCGCAGAACGCTATCCCGAACTTCAGCGACGGCGACGACGTGACGAGAGCCTCGAAAATATCCTCAACAGTCTTTATAAAATGGCTCTGTCCCACTATCACGTTGCAATCTTCCGGTATTTCAACTGTCTCGCAGCTAAGTTTCAGTTCTGCCATGACGAGATCGCCTCCGAGTGTCAGATCGTTTACATTATCCTAACATAAAAAGGCCCCTCCTGGACAGAGGGGCCTGGCTTGAGAACAAAGATTACGTACAAACGGCCCGGAACGGAATCCAGCGTTTAGATCAACCTCCGCTGGCGTTCTTTTTTTTCAGCTCCTGCACCACGTCGTCGGTGATGTCCTGGCCGCCGTAAAAGAGCGCGGTCTTATCGACCACTACCGTGATCTTCTTGGCGGCGGCCACGGTGCGCACAGCTATATCGATCTCCTTGAAAAGAGGCTGCATCAGCTTCTGTTCCTCCTCAGCTATGGAGCGCCTCATATTCTGGAAAATTTCCGCCTTTTTATTGTTGTCCGGCTCTTTGTCTATCTCGCCTTTCGCGGCGACCTGCTTCTGATCAGCGATATTTTTTATCTGATTTAAAGTCTGCTCGTACTTGGGATGCTGGAAGAGCACCCTCTGCGGATCTATCGCGCCCACCCTTTCTTCCGCTGCCGCCGCCCAAGCGGACGTGCTGGCGGACATTCCCGCAAATACAGCTATGGCGGCGAGCAAAACAATTTTTTTCGCAACGGGCATCAAACAAAAACCTCCTTGGTATAAATAGCTTCGACGTTATTGCAAAACAAATTCATCGTGCCAAGTATAATGATCATATGCGAATTTAGCAACTGTTTTCGATCGATTTGATGCGTAAATTCATTTATATTATCTCCGGACCCTTGAGCAAAATATATTTTCCCTGTAAAATCAAGTGGCTGCAATCAGCCAGACATGGATATCCTCTTTCGGCATACCACGGCTGACGGCAGTGCGTACCTTGACAAACGACAACGATGAGGTGATAAAAAATGGATTTTTATCCTGTTGTGACGGTGTGTTTAGTAATAGCCGGCACTGCGGCAGGTGTCGCGGCCGGTATTTTCGCCTACAAAATCGTGCAGGGCAAAAGAGAGGAAGGAGCAGTCTCCAAAGCGGAAAAACTGCTGCAGGAAGCGGCCGACAAAGCCGAAAAGGCGCGGAAGGACCTCATGGCCGAGACGAGAGACGAGATACATCGTCTGCGCCAGGAAGTCGACAAGGAGACAAAAGAGCGCCGCAGCGAACTCCAGCGGGCCGAGCGCAAGCTGGAACAGAAAGAGGAAAACCTCGACAGGAAGCTGGAAAACGCGGCCAAACGGGAGGAAGAACTCAGGCAGAAACTCGAGGAGATCAAACAGCGCTCCGATGAAGTCTCCCAAAAAGAGGGCAGGCTGGTGGAAAAGCTCGAGGAGATAGCCCGGATGTCCCGCGAAGACGCAAAACAGCTCCTTCTGAGCGAAGTGGAGTCCGAGGCAAACCACATCATAGGGCTCAGGCTGAAGGAGATGGAGGAACGCGCAAAGCGCGACGCCGACAGGAAAGCCCAGGAGATCATTGCGGTAGCCGTCCAGCGATGCAGCGTGGATTTCACGTCCGAAATAGCGGTGAGCGTCGTGCCGATACCGTCCGACGAGATGAAAGGACGCATCATAGGCAGAGAAGGCAGAAACATCAGGACCTTCGAGACCCTGACCGGCGTAGACCTGATAGTAGACGACACCCCTGAGGCCGTCACCCTGAGCTGCTTCGACCCGGTCAGGCGGGAGGTTGCGCGCCTCTCCCTCGAACGTCTCATCCAGGATGGAAGGATACATCCCACGCGCATCGAGGAGATAATCGAAAAGGCGAAGCGCGACGTGGAGGTTCAGATCGTAGAGGCCGGAGAGGAAGCGCTTCTCGAAGCGGGCGTCAAGCACATGCATTCCGAACTCGCCAAGCTCATAGGACAGCTTCGTTTCAGGGCAAGCTACGGGCAGAACGCCCTTCACCACAGCCTCGAAGTCGCGCATCTGTGCGGATTTTTCGCGGCCGAACTGGGTCTCGACGAGGCGACGGCAAAACGCGCGGGGCTTCTGCACGACATAGGCAAGGCGGTCGACCATCAGGTTGAGGGGCCGCACGCTCTCATCGGAGCGGATATAGCAAAGCGCTATAACGAAGCGCCCGAGATAATAAACGCGATCGCATCCCACCACGAGGACGAGGAACCTCAGACCCTTTACGCCCTTCTCGTGGCGGCCGCCGACGCGGCCAGCGCTTCCAGGCCCGGCGCCCGCAGGGAGAGCCTTGACGCTTATGTCAAACGCCTCGAGAAACTGGAAGAAATAGCGAACTCATTCTCCGGAGTGAGCAAAGCGTTCGCAATACAGGCCGGCCGCGAGGTGCGGGTAGCGGTGTCGCCCGAAACGACCGACGAAGGACAGATGCAGAAACTCGCCTATGATATAGCTCGCAAAATCGAATCCGAGATGAAGTATCCCGGACAGATAAAGGTCACGCTCATCCGCGAGACCAGAGCGGTCGACTACGCGAAATAGGTCTTATGAAAATCCTGTTTATCGGAGACATCTGCGGAAGACCTGGAAGAAACGCACTGAGGAACCTGCTCCCCTCCCTGCGGAACAGTGAGGGCCCGTTTGATTTCGTGGTGGCCAACTGCGAAAACGCGGCGGCTGGTTTCGGGATGACGGAACGCATCATGGACGAGCTCTTCTCCCTCGGTATAGACGCCATGACTTCGGGAAACCACATCTGGGACAAAAAAGAGTTCGCGGCGGTGCTGGATAGAGAACCGAAGGTGCTGCGTCCGGCGAATTATCCCCAGGGCGCGCCCGGAGCCGGTTACTGCGTGGTGGAACGCGGCGGAGCCAGGCTGGGTGTGTTAAACCTGATGGGAAGGGCTTTCATGGCGCCGGTGGATTGTCCGTTTCGCACAGCGGACTCCGTGCTGGCCGCATCCGGTGAGATGGCGGTGCTGGTCGATTTCCACGCGGAAGCGACCGCGGAGAAAATCGCGCTTGGCAGATACCTGGACGGCCGTGTTTCCCTCTTTGCCGGAACCCACACCCACGTGCAGACAGCGGACGAAACCATTCTGCCCGGCGGCACCGCGTACATAACAGACGCCGGAATGACAGGCGGACACGGCGGGGTGATCGGCAACAGCTATGACTCGGTCATGCCGAAATTTCTATACGGAATTCCCTCGAAATTCGAGACAGAAAACTCTCACCCGATGGTGGAAGGCGTCGCAGCAGAGATCGACGGCGAAACCGGAAGGGCATTGGCAATAAGAAGAATCAGCGTAAAAGATGACTCACAGTGAGCACAAAGGGGCGCCCCGAACCGGGGCGTCCCCTTTTTATGCGAGTCTGTAAAATAAAATGTGTGAATCCGGAAAATCTTGATTTCGGACGAATTCTTCGCATGGGCGCAAGAAGCCGCTGCGCTTCCGAAACCCGCTTTCGGCAAGGCCGTTCACTATGCCCCGAAGCAGAAGTCGTATCTTGAGCGCGTATTTAAAGAAAAAACCGGCTTTTCACCGGTTTTTTGGTTATATCTGGCATTACTTAGCTGACTGTCTGGAGGCGGCACCCGGATTCGAACCGGGGGTGAAGGATTTGCAGTCCTCTGCCTTACCACTTGGCTATGCCGCCATTTTGCGAACGCGCTATATATTAGCAGATGACTGCCGCTTCGGTCAATAATTAGTCGCTGCCTTACACGGCCGTTTCATAAATTTTCGATCAGCGCCAGGAGGTAATCTTCGTTAAGTGCGGCTTTTATCATGCTTTGTTTGGCGCTGATTTTCAAATGATTTTTCTTCACATAGCTACGATGGACGAGGATTGCAAGTTTTCTGAACGAGTTTAATCCCGACTTTTACAGCCTGAAAATAGCAAAGCCCTTCATACGACAAGGATGAAGGGCTTTTTTCAAGTTATGGAAACGTAGTGGTTTTACGAATTTGCTGCTATCTGTCGTTTA
>JAISWP010000046.1 GCA_031271065.1 Synergistaceae bacterium | reverse complement strand
CCCCGATCGGAGCCCCTTGGTCATTTTTGAGCGTCTTTAATCTATTACGGCCCGTCCGAAATAAAGCACGTTGGCTTTGCTGTGCTCGATGCCTTTCACGTTCGGGGGTATGACGAAATCGTCCGTCGGGTAAAAGAGCGGTATTATCGGCATGTCGTTCATGAAAAGCGCGTTAGCCTCATACATGCTCTTGTCCCGTTCGACGCCGCTCTGAGACATGGATTTCGCTATCAGGGCGTCGTATTCGGGGTTCTTCCACCTGGGCCAGTTGGTGGCCGAAGGGCTCGTGAACATGTCGAGGAAGGTCATCGGGTCCGCGTAGTCGCCCCACCAGTGTCCGCGCGCTATGTCGTAGTTTCCGTTCTTCCTGCTGTCGATGAATACCTGCCACTCCTGGTTCATCAATTTTATGTTTACGCCGAGCTCTCTGCGCCACATCTCCTGCACGGCCTCCGCGTGCAGCTTGTGGGATTCCGCGGTGTTGTAAAGGAGCGTCAGTTCGGGGAATCCCTCGCCGTTCGGGAAACCGGCCTCAGCCAAGAGCCTGCGGGCTTCTTCGGGGCTGGCCTCTCCCGCTGGATCCAGCCCGAAGTTCCCGGCAGATGCGCCGAAGTCTCTGCCCTGGCTGTCCTTCAGCCCCGCCGCCACGACATTGACAGCGGGAAAATCGGAACCTCTGAGGACTTTTTCCACCAGGGCTTTGCGGTCGACCGCAAGTGCCAGCGCCCTGCGGACTCTGGGATCGTCCAGAGGCTTACGCTCGGTGTTTATAGTGTAGAAATACGTAGTTATCTGAGGGAACGCCGCAAAGCCGGGCATCTGCATCACCCTTGGCTTCTCCGCGTCCGGGATGCTTTCGAGCAGGTCGAGTTCGCCGTTTTCGAACGCCGCCAGAACGGTCGACGACTCGATTATTATATTCGTCTCTATGCGGGGCATGAGCACGTCGCCGGCGTTCCAGTAGTTTGGATTTTTCTCCATGACAAAGCCCTCTGAGCTGGCTTTGACGAGCGTATAGGGCCCGTTGCCGATGTAGGTCTCAGCTTTTGTCGCCCAGGAATCCGGAGCCGCCTCCACAGTGGCCCTGTGGACCGGCATGTACGACATGAACGCGGCGAGTTCGAGGAAATAAGGGGTCGGGTTCGCCAGTTCCACCACCAGGGTTCTGTCGTCCTTTACCGTGATACCCACGGCTTCGGGCCCGGCTTTGCCCGTATAACGGTCCTCCGCTCCCTTTATCGGGTAGAAGATCAGGGCGTAAGGGGAACCGGTGGCGGGATCGAGGACCCTCTGCCACGCGTATTCGAAATCGGCGGCCGTGACAGGCGAGCCGTCCTGCCACTTCGCGCCGCGCAGGTGAAACGTGTAGATCCTGCCGTCCTCCGAGACATCCCACGACTCAGCTATGCCCGGAACCAGCGTCCCGTCGCGGTCGCGGAGCAGTCCCTCGAAACAGTGATGGATGATCATTCCGGCCGCGAGGTCCTCGTTCAGCGTCGGATCGATCGTCTTGGGCTCGCTCGTGACGACCGTGCGGATCACCTCTTTAGCCGCCTCCGCGGTATGAACCGGCAAAAACAGAAGGCCGGACGAGATAATACCCAGGACGAGCAGGAGCACCATTCTGCAGCTTACATACTTCTTCATTACTATCACCCTTTCTATGATTTATACAGCCAGCAGGCTGTAAAGTGATCCGAATTACCCTCGAGCGCGGGGGCGCTCTCGGCGCATATCCCCAAGGTCCTCCCGCAGCGGGTCCGAAACGCGCAGCCGGACGGCGGGTCTATGGGGCTGGGCACATCCCCTGTCAATCTGACGCGGGAATTTCCACGCCTTCCTATCGTCGGTATCGCGGACATCAACGCCTGTGTGTACGGATGCATGGGATTGACGTAGAGTTCTTCGGCGGGAGCTGTTTCCACTATGCGGCCCAGGTACATGACGCCGACCCTGTCTGATATGTGGCGGATCATAGACAGGTCGTGCGCGATGAACAGGTAGGTCAGACCGTAAGTTTCGCGCAGGTCCTCCAGGACATTTATGACCTGAGCCTGGATCGACACGTCGAGGGCTGAGATAGGTTCGTCGCATACTATGAACTCCGATCCCGCGGAGAGGGCTCGGGCAATGCCTATCCTCTGCCTCTGCCCTCCGCTGAATTCATGCGGATAGCGCATGGCGTGATCAGGGTTCAGCCCCACCTGACGCAGCAGATCGTGGACCCGCTCCGACCGTTCTCTCGCGTTTCCGATTCCGTGTATCGCCATAGGCTCCGATATGATATCCGCGACGGTCATCCTGGGATCGAGCGACGCGTACGGATCCTGAAAAATCATCTGCATCCCCCGGCGGTCGGGCTCGCGCCGTCCCTTGAATATTATCTCGCCCTCCGTGGGTTCGTAGAGGCGGACGATGGTGCGTCCCAGCGTGGATTTCCCGCAGCCGCTCTCCCCCACCAGCCCCAGCGTTTCGCCTTTGGCGATGGAGATGTCCACCCCGTCGACCGCTTTGAGAATCTTGCAGGACTTCGCGAACAGTCCCTTCCCCCGAATCGGAAAGTATTTTCTGAGCCCTTTTACCTCGAGGATAGTTTCATCCGAAGGCGAAGTCACCTCGGCGCCTCCTCGTCCAATTTCCAGCACGCTGTCCTGTGTGCGGCGCCCCTGAGATAAAATCCCGGACGATACAGATGGCATATCCTCATGGCTTCCTGGCATCTTGGGGCAAATGGGCAGCCCTCGGGCGGAGATATGAGGTCCGGGGGCGTCCCCGGTATCGGGGCAAGACGCTTCCTGCTGCCGGCGGCGTTTGCCGGCACGCACCGCAGGAGGCCCCTGGTGTAAGGATGCAGGGGATTTTCGAAAAGTTCGTCCGACGGCGACTCCTCCATTATCTGTCCTCCGTACATGACTATTATGCGCGAACAGGTCTCGGACACCACTCCCAGGTCGTGGGTTATCAATATTACGGACGTCCCGGTTTTGAGCTTGAGCTCTGTCATGAGGTCCAGTATCTGGGCCTGTATCGTCACATCCAGGGCGGTCGTGGGCTCGTCCGCTATCAGGAGTTCAGGGCCGCAGGAAAGAGCCATGGCGATCATCGCCCTCTGACGCATCCCCCCGCTGAATTCGTGAGGGTACATCGCGGCCCTGCGGGAGGCCTCCGGTATGCCCACCAGCTCCAGAAGTCCGGCGGCCCGTTCCCGCGAGGCGGCTCCGCGCCCGGCCCTGCCGTGCACCGCCATCGCCTCGATTATCTGGTCTCCTATGGTGAACACCGGGTTCAGGGACGTCATGGGGTCCTGAAATATCATGGATATCCTGTCCCCCCTGAGGGCTCTCATCGCGGCGGAGCTCATGGACAGGATGTTTTCCCCCCGGAGGAGTATCTCCCCCTCAGTGACCCGTCCCGGATAAGGCAGCAGCCTCATGACCGAGAGAGACGTCACGCTCTTTCCGCTGCCAGACTCCCCCACGACCCCCACGGATTCCCCCTCGTCCACGGAGAAATCCACGCCCCGGATCGCCTTCACCTCTCCCACAT
>JAISWP010000110.1 GCA_031271065.1 Synergistaceae bacterium | reverse complement strand
TATGAATCGCTCGGACGCCGCAGAATAATAATGGAGGAAGCCTGCAAGGATCTCGGCATCAAATTTGTGTTCGAATCTGTGCCTGACCCCACCAGCGATGTGGGCGTGGCCGGCGCTCAGCAATTCATACTCGAAAGGGTGCCCTCCTGGATACAGCAGTACGGCAAGGATGCGGCCTTTTTCGCGACCAACGACGCCCAGACAGAACCTCTCATCCGTCAAATAGCCGATCTCGGCGGCATCTTCGTAGAGGCGGATCTGCCCTCTCCTCTCATGGGATATCCCGGAGCGCTCGGCATCGACCTGGAGAATGAAAAGGGAGACTGGCCGGCTATATTGAAAAAGATAGAGGGTGTGCTCATCGAGAAGGGCGCAGCAGGCCGTATGGGAACCTGGGCGTATTCCCTTGGCTTCACTAATTCCACTGGTCTGGCGGAGTTCGGCAAGATGGTCGCCGAGGGCAAGGCGAAGATTACGGACAAAGACAAGCTCATGGAGGCTTACGGCAAATTTTCGCCGGGGGCGAAGTGGAACGGCAATTACTACACCGACGCCGCCACTAACAGGCCCATGAGAAACTATTTCCTCATTTATCAGGACACATACATCTTCGGCAAGGGATACCTGGGAGCGGCCAACCTCCCTATCCCAGAGAAATATCTCAGCATCCAGATGACCGGCAACTGACAGAAATTACAGACACCGCGTCAAAAGAGCGGGGGCGCGTTTGCGCCCCCGCTCTTTTGCGTTCATATATATTTTTTGTTCAGCGCGTCATCCCAGGATCTTGTCCATGTCCTCAGCGCTCTTTGCGCAGCTCTTTGAAATGGAGTTCAGAGCCGCGGCCATCCGTTTCCGAATATCCTCCGAGAAGGCTTCGTCTTTTATCCCCGGAAGATTTATCCTCACGTTGTAAGATGCCGCCCTGCCGGAAGCCTCGGCAAGAAGGGCGGCGCTGCCCGCGTCGCTTGCGGCGCTGGCGTTTCCGAGCGTCACCGCCCGGGCGGCCAGCGACGCCATCTCAGCGCATCTTTCCAGTGTGGAAAGAGGAATTTCGGTCGCCTTTTTAGACGCGGATTCCAGCGCGGCTTTGCGGTTCGCTTTCTCTTTGTCCGTTTCCCTGGGCATCTTCAGCGCGGCCATGAATGCGTTGAACGACTCGGTGTCCTCGTTCATGAGCCTGACGAACTCAGCCCGCAGGCGCTCGCTCTCTTTGGCCGTCTCCTCCATCGCTGTCCAGTTATCCTTGTATTTCTCCTTGCCGACGGTCAAACCAGAGACCATTGTGACGAGAGCCGCGCCTATCGCCCCTCCCAAGGCGGCGGCGCTGCCGCCCCCTGGCGCCGGGGCGCCGCTGGCCAGTACGTCAAGGAAATCTTTTACGGTATCAGCTTCGAAAGCCATGCTCCTCCTCCTATTTCCTCACAAGATCTGCCAGATACGCGCCGTCCGCCGCATACGGAAGCGTTATGTGACCGTCGCCGCGTCTGCCGTTGAACTCCGCCGCGGTCTCCACGGCGTGCTCGTTCCGCGCCCATGCTCGCCTCGCGACCCCGCTGATGACGTCCCAGCTCATGGAACTTCCGATTATCTCGTCCGCTCTCCTGCTGCCGTCCAATACGAGCCCGAAACCTCCGTTTATCGATTTGCCGGTGCCCACTCCCCCGCCGTTGTGCAGGGCGACCAGGCTCATCCCTCTCGCGCAGTTCCCCGCGAAGCACTGTATGGCCATCTCGCCCATCACGTTGCTGCCGTCCTTTATATTGGACGTCTCCCTGTACGGGGAATCGGTGCCGGATACGTCGTGGTGATCGCGGCCTATCATCACGGGACCGATTTCCCCGCGTCTCACCATCTCGTTGAACTTCAGCGCGATGCGCATCCGCCCTTCCTCGTCCTGGTACAGTATACGAGCCTGAGTTCCTACAACCAGCCGATTTTTCTCGGCGTCGCGTATCCACGCCCAGTTGTCGTGATCCTGGAAACGTCTTGCGGGGTCGATGCAGTCCATGGCGGCCCTGTCAGTAGCGCGCAGATCCTCCGGTTTCCCGCTGAGGCATACCCAGCGGAACGGGCCGTATCCGTAGTCGAAAAGCAGAGGGCCCATTATGTCCTCCACATAAGAGGGGAATATGAAACCGTCGTACGTATCGGTTCCGTTTTTAGCTATCTCCCTGACGCCGGCATCGAAGACGGCCCGCATAAATGAGTTGCCGTAGTCGAAGAAGTAGGTCCCCCTGTCCGCCAGGATTTTGATGAGTTCAAAATGCCTGCGCAGGCTTCTGTCGACGAGCCGCCGGAACTCCCCGGGGTTTTCCCGAAGCAGCTTCGTGCGCTCGTCGAACGTGGTTTCGACGGGGCAGTAGCCTCCGTCGTAGACCGCGTGGCAGGATGTCTGATCGGAGAGCAGTTCTATTTTTTTGCCGCTGTCGGCGGCGTACTGGAGCAGATCGACTATGTTTCCCTCGTAAGCTATCGAGAGAGGCTCACCTAAGGCCATCGCGTCCTCGGCCCATTTGAAAGCCTCGGACAGATCGCGGGTGCGCCTGTTCACCCAGCCCTGACTGATCCTCGTGTCGATCCTGGAGGGGTCGACCTCGGCTATTATGGAGGCGGCGCCCGCTATCTCGGCAGCCTTAGGCTGCGCGCCGCTCATGCCCCCGAGACCGGACGAAACGAAAAGATGCCCCGCCAGGCCCTTCCCCTCGGGAAGCCGGAACATCTTTCTTCCCGCGTTGAGCAGTGTGTTGTACGTTCCGTGCACTATTCCCTGAGGACCTATATACATCCAGCCTCCGGCGGTCATCTGCCCGTAATTGGCGACTCCCAGAGCGGCGGCGCGGGCGAAACTCTCCGGATTGTCGAACATGCCTATCATCAGGCCGTTTGTCAGTATAACCCGAGGGGAATCCGGCTTGGATTTAAAAATTCCTAGAGGATGGCCGGACTCGACCACCAGCGTGTGGTCCTCCGTCAAAATCTCGAGATATTTTTTGATGAGCAGATACTGCATCCAGTTCTGACAGACCTGGCCAGTCTCTCCGTATGTCACGAGTTCGTAGGGATACAGCGCGACGTCGAAGTCCAGGTTGTTGTCTATCATCACCTGAAAAGCGCGCCCTTCGGCGCATTTTCCTTTATACTCGTCTATCGGTCTGCCGGTAATGTGCCCTTTGGGACGGAACCTGTAGCCGTATATCCTTCCGCGCTCGCGGTATTCCCTCAGAAATTCCGGCGCGGCTTCTCTGTGAAATTCCTCCGGAATGTACCTCAGCGCGTTTTTCAGCGCGAGCACCGTCTCGGATTCGTTCAATACCTGCCCTCTGTTCGGCGCCCTCCTGACGCCCGGTTCGAATTCCGGCGCGTCAGGCAGACCGTTCGGGAAGCAGAGCCTTATCTCCAATACTTTTCCGGTCGCGTCAAACATCTCGCATCGCTCCTCCTT
>JAISWP010000268.1 GCA_031271065.1 Synergistaceae bacterium | reverse complement strand
CGTCCGTGAGAGTCCCGTCCACGTCCATCCCGACAAGGCGTATCACCTGGCGCGCCCCCTGTGTTCGGCCGACCCGGGACGCCAGTGGTACAGGCCTCTTCTGCTTTCCCTCGCGAAAGCTATTATCCCGTCCGCCAGCCCGTCGTCCGGGTAACGCTTCGACACCAGCTCCATAGCGTCCTCGAGGGTGGGAGCTCCCTCGAACAGCAGCTTATATATTTTTTTTATCTTATTCCTCTCCTGCTGGTCGAAACCTCTCCTGCGCAGTCCCACCGAATTCAGGCCGAACATCGAGGCTGGATTGCCGTCCACCAGAGAATACGGAGGAACGTCCATGACGACCTTCGCCATCCCTCCGACCATAGCGTAGGAGCCGACCCGGACGAACTGATGCAGCCCGGCCAGTCCGCCTATCACCACGTAATCCCCTGTCAGGACGTGGCCCGAAAGGCCGGCTTTGTTCGTAAGGGTGCAGTATTGACCTACCTTTACGTTATGCCCCAGGTGGCAGCCCTCCATCAGCATGGTCCCCTTCCCCACGCGCGTGGCGAGCCCCTCCCCGGTAGCCCGGTGGACGGTGACGTTCTCCCTTATGACGACGTCGTCCTCTATGCGCACATACGACGTCTCCCCGGCAAAATCATGGTCCTGGGGGGGATGCCCTATCACTGTGCTGTCATATATATGGCAGCCGCGCCCTATTTCCACGTAAGACGTGAGATGGACGTATGCGCCTATGACGGTCCCATCTCCGACGCTCGCCCCGCCGTCGATTATGGAAAACGGCCCCACCGACACTCCGGCGCCGAGGATCGCTTTGGGCGATACTATCGCGGTCTCGTGAATCGAAGTTTCCGGCATAGCCTAATCTTCCTGCCCGTCGATGGTGAGGGCGGCCGCGCTCACAAAACCCATCTCCGCCTCGGCCGCCACTTCCCCGTCCACTGTGCTGACGAATTTCATCTTCCCTATCTTCCCGCGAAAACGGATCAGAGTGGCTTCCGTGCGCAGCTGATCTCCCGGGACGACGGGGCGTCTGAACTTCGCCTCGTAGATGGCGGTGAGAAATGCTACCCTGCGCTCGCCGAGATGTACTTTCTGGCGTTCCTGCTCCGCTGCCATCACGACGCAGCCCACCTGCCCCATAGCCTCCAGTATCAGGACTCCCGGCATCACCGGCTCGCTGGGAAAATGCCCCTGAAAGAACGGTTCGTTCACCGACACGTTCTTTATTCCGACAACCCTCTTTTCAGGACCGTCGAGATCGATCTCCAGTATCCTGTCCACAAGCAGGAACGGATACCTGTGCGGTAGAAAATCCTTTATTTTGTTGATATCGAAGAACTGTTTTCCTTTTTTTTCGTCCTCCACGGCCGTCACCTCCCTGAATTGTTCAAAGCGCTTTTAGCTATCCGGTCCATTAAACGGGAATGGAGCCTGTGTCCCGCCCGGACGCATATATAACGGGCATTCGCCGTAAAACCCGCGCAGGCCATATCCCCCATAAAATCCGCTATTTTGTGAGCGGCGCACTCCCGCTCCACCCTGTAACCCGAACCCAGCGGGCCGCCGGCGCCTATGACGAGGGTATTTTCGAGACTGCCCCCCAGCGCGAGGCCAGCCTCTCGCAGAGAATCGGCCTCCGATTCGAGGCAAAAGGTCCGGGCCGGCGCGATTTCGGACATAAACGTCTCCTCCGTCACCAAAACGTCCTTCATCTCCGTCCCTATGGCGGAGCCTGGATAATCTATCACGTACGTTATCCGAAACTCCTCCGACGGTATCGCGCAGACCGACGAAGGGCCGTCGCAGACGCATATCGGAGATGAAAGATACGCCGGGTTATACGGAATATCCGTTTCGACGACGCCTCCTTCTATCATCGCGGAGGCAAAAAGAAACGCGCTCCCGTCGAGTATCGGTATTTCCGGCCCCTCCGGCGCTATGACGGCGTCGTCGAGTCCGACGCCGGCTATAGCCGCCAGCAGATGCTCGACGGTCCGGACCGATCCGCCTCCGGGGAACGTGAGTTCCATGCTTCGCCTGCTGCCGTCGCGAAAGGCGTCTTTTACGGGGAAACGTCCGGAATCCAGCGAAAATATTATCCCCTCTCCCGGTTCCGCCGGCAGCACTCTGACGCCCGATTCGCGGCCCGTATGTATGCCCCTCCCCCGCCAGGAGACCTCTTTGCCCAAAGTGCGCCTGAAACGTGCCATATTCACTTCCCGTCCAGGATGCGCTCCAGTTTTTTCAGCCGTTCCCCGTAATCGCGCACTTTTCTCAAATATGCCTGGAAACGTTTCTCGGCGGAGTGTTCCTGCGCCGGAAAGCCGGAGATCGTCAGGCCGTCCGGGACATCCTTCGTGACGCCGGTCCTCCCGGCTATCGTCACCCGGTCCCCGACGCTCACGTGATCGGCTATGCCCGTCATCCCCGCCGCGAGAAGGCCGCGCCCCGTTCTGACGCTGCCTCCGATGGCGGAGAAACCCACCAGCATCGAATCGGGTCCTATATCGCAGTTATGGGCGATATGGATGCACGCCCCCAGTTTGGTCCCTCTGCCGATTCTCGTGGCGCCGAAGGTGGCCCGGTCCACCGTACAGTTGGGGCCTATCTCCGCATCGTCGCCTATTATCACCGTCCCCGTCTGGGGAATCCTCCTCCACGCCCCGTCCTCCCCCGGCGCGAAGCCAAATCCGTCACAGCCTATGGCGGCGCCGGAATGTATGATGACATTTCCGCCTATCTCGACAAAATCCTGCAGCGCAGCCCCCGCCTCTACGCGGGTCCCTTCTCCGATGATCACGTTTTTCCCCACGAATACATTGGCCTGAAGCACCGCGCGGCTGCCGACGACCGCCCCGCTTGAGACGACGCAGCAGGGGCCTATCACGCAGTCTTCACCCAACGAGGCGGACGGGTGCACCGCGGCCGAAGGATGAACGCCGGGAGGGTCGCCGATCCTCCTGTCGAAGTGCGGCATTAAAAAGATGAGCGACGATCTGGGGTTTTCGAGCTCTATACCGTCGCGGCCTGTGACGGCGCCGGTCGACGACAGGACGGGAATATTTTTGGGGATGCTGTCAAGCGCTTTTTTGTCCCAGATGACGCATAGCATGTCCTCTCTCGCGTCTTCGGGGGAGCATACCCCGCGGACGATCCTGTCCCCGTCGCCTACCAGGAGTCCCCCTGTAAGCCGGGCGGCGTCCCCGAGGGTCATTTCAGTCATATTGCCATCTCCCGCTTTCTTCCTAAAGGTTCAGGAGAGCCCGCAGGTTCCACTCGTCGTCGAACCTGGTGTCGTAGTGGAATTCCAGGGATAAATAATCGTTGAATCTGTAACCCAGCGCGGCGTTGACGTCCTCGTCCTCGCTGAAGCGAAGCCAGACGTAGGGGCGGCGGGACCAGGGCTCCATCGCGATCCTCCCCCACCAGACATCGCCGGCGTCGCTCCATTCCGCGCCGAGCCAGAAATTACGAAACGGCGACCACCTGACGCCGAATTTGTTCTCCATCTCCCAATCGTCGAGCTTCAATATAAATTCTCCGTATAGCTCCATATCGAGCCGCGGCAGGAGCTGAATCCTCCGTCCAAGGTGCGCCCCGGCCTCCGGGTAACGCTCCTCGGCGCCGGCATAGACGGCGAGCCACAGCCGGGCTGAGTAGCGCCGGCTCTCGAGTTCCACGTCCACGTTCGACACGATTCCCGCGTCAGCGCCGACTACGGGCCTCACCTTCGCTATGTCGACCAGGTATTCCTCCTCGAGGACGCTCCTGCCGAGAACCTCCATGTCCCCGCCGTGCCGCTCGAGCCACACCACAGGAACCCCTATCACCGGGGCGTACCCTTTGATGAGATCGTCGCGCAGGTTCAAATGCAGCACCGCCGGTATGGAGGAAGAATTTATATTTGCGGATATGGCCAGGGACAGAGGCTGTTCCGGGGAGAAGGAGACTTCCAGCGCCGTCGACCCGTCCGCCGCGGTCCGCGCCATCAGAGAAGGCCGCCACCCCGGTATCCGTTCCGCGCAGAGGGAGTCCACCTCTTTTCTAAGGTCGATGTCTCCCCAAGTCAAAGCCTCCATAGGGACACCCTCTATGAGAGACGCTACTTCGTCCGCCAGCCCTCTGACGTCCGACGCGAACCAGCCGTCCACCGGAGGACTCAGGCTCGGCGAAACGATAGAGACCTGCCAGACCGGAGGGGGCGATGAAACCCGAAGTTTGACCGTGACCAAATCTCTTGTGTCTGTCCTGATCGAGTCGACGGAATAACCCAAGAGGAGCCTGTCCGTCACGACCTGCAGCAGTTCCTCCTTGACGGACTGCCCTTCGGACGGCGGTATATGCCCGTACACGGCCTCCAGACTGCGTTCCGCGCTTCCGGAGAGCCAGCCTTTCATGCCTTCCACCCTCACCGCGGCCTCGCCGGAGGACGCGGACATAAAAGCTGAAACAACGAGAGCCGCGGCGGCACAGAACACCGCAGCTCCGTGACAAACGGCGCGTATCCGGGAATCAGAACATCTCGCCGAAGCCGAAATGCACTCGAGACTCATCTTCACCCTGGGCGAAGTCAAGCCTCAGGTTCCCGAGAGGGGTTCGGACCCTGAAACCGACGCCGTAAGCGTCCACGAGATCGCTGAAGCTGAGATCCTCGCCAAGCCGCGTGTCCCAAACCATTCCGGTGTCGTAGAACAAAACCAGAGAAGCGCTCTTGTGCACTGGAAGCCTGAGTTCCGCGTTTGCGAGAAACATCTGGTCCCCTCTGAAACGCTTGTCCTCGTACCCCCGCAGCGTATTGTCCCCCCCGAGCGTATATTCGGCCGCCCAGGGCAGGAAGCCGTCCGCATCCCCGAGCATCATCCGCGCCGCTATAATCGGGGGGATATCGTTGACCGTAAAGTTCCGCTCGAACATGCTGGTGAGGAAATCCAGGGGAGTGTAGTATTTTGCTTCCAGCCAATATTTCCAGTACGACCATACCCCGCCGAGCGCCTCGAGTCCCTTTTCCGCCGTGACGGATTCGATATCCCCTTTGGGGAAATCGGCGTACTCGTCTATGTTGTCGCGTGTGAGCCGTCCGGTGAGGGAGAAGTTCTTTCCGTCGTCCATCTCCCTGCGCTGCTGAACCGTGGGCGAGCCGTTGTGAGATATGACCTCTATTTCCTGCCATTCGGCGGTCATAAACCAGCTCAGTTTGGACCGCTCGGAGAACTTCCTGCCCAATCCCGCGTAGACGCCGGTACGCTCCTCGTCATACTCGAACTGCAGCCGCTTGTTCTCGTAGTATCCGAGATCGTCCCAGGCGCGTCTGTACGCCCCTGTCCTCCAGGCGAATACCTTCTGGTCCATGTAGGGCTGATCCAGCGTGATCCAATACTGCTCCCGGTCCCCTATGTCGAACCCTATCCCGAAACGTTCCCCTCTGCCCCGCCAGTTGCTGTCGTTGTACGACAGTCCTCCGCTGAAACCGCTCTCCGTGCCGTAGCCGACGGATATGCCTATGCGGGCCGTCTTCGCCTCGGAAACGGTCAGGATCAGGTCTATTATCTCCGGCGTCTCGCCGGGCTCGAAACCTACGTTGACGTCGTCGAAATACCCGAGTCCCTGGAGTTTGCTCAGGGAGTAACGGAGCCGGGTGGCGTTGAAAAAGTCTCCCTCTTTGAAACGGAGCTGTCTCGCTATGACGTTCGTCCTGGTGCGCTTGTTGCCCTGAATGACGATCTGGCCGATCTTAGGTTCGGTGATGTAGACGCCGACCGTCCGCCCCTCTATTCTGACGTCGCTGACGCGCGCCATTACGTAGCCGTCCTGCTGATATTTTTCCTTTATCCTCTGCAAATCGTTTCTGAAAAACACCCTGTTGAAAATCATCCCTGGTTTGGTAAAGCAGATGTCGTTGAGCTGTTCTCCCGAGTAAATCGTGTTCCCGTAAAAATGTATTTCCTCTATCGTCGGGTTCTCTGTGACTATAAAGGTGACGTTCACTCCGTCCGCCTCGTCGGTGATCCTGTAATCGACGTTGGAATAAAATCCCTGTTCGTATATGGCGTCGGCGTCCTTGGCCAGCCTGTTCTGGTCCATAGGCGCCCCGGTTTTGGACGTCACCACCGACAGTATATGCTCGGGAACGACCTCATTACTGCCTTCGACAGAGATCGAAAGTATCGCGGGGGCCTGTATCCTCGGACGGTCGGCCCTGGGTCTGCCCTGGGAGGGCCGGGAGTCTTCCAGCGGAGGTTCCTCCTGCGTTTCGACTCCGGACATATCCACCTCGACCGTACCCCGCCTCTCCTCCGGGCTGCCCAAAATCATCGGCACGACCTCAGCCGCGCCGGCATCCGGGACAAAGAGGGCCGGAACGCAAAGCATCGCGGCCAGTGTCAGAAGGACTCCGAACGCAGAAAAACGCCGCGGCGCGGCTGAAAAGCGCTCACACCCGAGATATCTCAAACTCAAAACAGACCAACCCCTTACAATGAATAGCTGGAAACTGAAATATTTATCATCCCGCGCCGGCAGGGCGCGGAAACGTCAATCCGCAAAACCGCCCGGAACGACCCTTACGGCGGGTTCCGGCATACGAAGGGCCCGCTGTCCGACCTGTATCAGGGAGATGACCTCGTCCACAGACGGACGCCTTCCCGCGGTTCCGGGCACTTCCGGGACCGCCTCCGTCCCGCGAGGCGCGTCCTGCTGCGCGGAAACTTCCGTCTGCGTCTTTCGCTCCGCCGCGGCGGCAGCTCCGCGCAGTTTCTGAGGCTCGGGCGTCTCCTGCGGCAGCTCGACAGTGAGCAGGACCCTGCCTCGGTTTGCGTCGCTCAAGCTCTCCCTGAGAGCGTTTATTATGTCGCTTTCGACGCTGGAAAGCAACGCCAGGGATTCTCCAGGAACGGCGAAAGAAGCCGCGCTTCTCTCGGCTTCCGTGGAAAGGGGTATCACCGCCGTGAGGACCATCGCCGAGGCCAGCGCCAGCACCTTGACCGCCCGCTCCAGGTACGGCCCCGCCCTTCCCGCGTCGCGCGCGCTTTCGTGCTCCGCGGCTTTCCACAGTTCCTCCCGGCAGCTTTTGGTCTCGGCTTCGAGACACTCTATCTCCATCAGCGCGTCGCTCCACGAACCGCACCTGCACGCCGCAGCGGCGCGCTTGAGCCAGCGCTCTATCCTGCTCAGACGACGATCTACAGCTTTATTGCCGAATCCACTCATCTTGACGCACCCCCGAAAATCAAAAAACGCCTGTTTTATAATTGTCACGCTTCAGGCGTCGGAAGTGGCGTTCCCTTTCAGGAACAGACTCCTCAAACGGGCTATCGCCCTGCGCTGTATACGGTATACATGGCTGACTCCGACCCCGTGCTCGCTCGCCACGTCGCACGCATTTCTGCCCTCCAGCACGAGGGAGCGGATTATATCTCTCTCCCTGCCGGGGAGTATATCGAGCCCGCCGTCGAGGGATATCCGCCATTCCATGCTGTCCAGATCGGCCTCGAACGAATCAGGGCGTTCGAGATACGAGTCCTCCACCGGGACAGGGGCGCGCGCTTCGTTTCGCTGGAGGAAATTGACCATCCTCCCCTTGACCTTGTAGTAAGCGTACGTCGTAAACCTGTTGCTCCGCGCCGGTTCGAAATTATCCACCGCCGCGATGAGACCGACCATTCCCTCCTGGATGAGATCTGGATAGGAGTTATAGGGTACCCGCAGATGCCTGGCGAGCCAGAAAACCATGGGCCTGTACGCCAGTATCAGCTTCTCTCTGCTGTCCTCGTCTCCATCGGCCGCGCCTTCCCAGAGAACGCGCTCAAGTTCAGGATCGAGCGACGAGCCGCTTCTGTCGTCCAATGGAATACCTCCCGGCGCCAAGCCAATAATATAAGTAATTCTATCACACATAATCGGATGTGAAGCGGACTAATTTTCGTTTCAGACGGGAAATGTGAGGAGGGGGATATCGCCTTCCGGCATCCTGATGTGGTGAGTGTCGTTGACCAGCAGGAGCGACGGACGCCCGCGCCACAGGTCGAGCACCGTCACGGAGCAGTTATCGAAGCGCATCTTCCACATTATGTCAATGTCGCCGATATCCATCATGACTCCCAGCAGCGCCCGCAGGACGGCCCCGTGCGCGACTACAAAGGTGACGCCGCCGCCCTCCGCGCTCCCCTTTATCATGCCGGAGGCTCTGCGCGAACGGAGCACTACGTCATCCATCTTCTCTCCCTCCGCGGGGGCCCTGGAAAACGGAGCGTCCCTCCACGCCGCGAGCGTATCCGGGTCTTTTTTTTTGATCTCGGTGATCGTGAGCCCTTCCCAAACACCGAAAGATATTTCGCGGATGTCGTCGCAGAGCGTTATGGCCGTATCCCCGTCATTTTGCTCCATGATCGTCTCGGCCGTGCGAAGAGCCCGAAGCAGAGGGCTGGTGAACACCCGGTCCGGGACGACGCGCGCCAGCCGCAGCCCCGCTCTGCGGGCCTGATCCAGGCCGGAGGCGTTCAGCTCCACGTCCGAACTCCCCTGATATCTGAACGCCCTGTTCCAATCCGTCTCCCCGTGTCGCACCAGAAAAATCCTGTGAGGTGCGTTCGATGTCTTTATATCAATGCACGGTTTTTTCATCAGGCATACCGATCCGACTTCTCCGCTCAATATTCATAAATTCCGCTCCATGTCCCGGTTATAAATAAAAATAACCGAAGAATGTCCGCAGCGCGCGATTTTACCGCGAACAATGGTATCATTAAGCCGCGCATCGAGCAACGTGCGGCGGGGCGTGCG
>JAISWP010000001.1 GCA_031271065.1 Synergistaceae bacterium | reverse complement strand
GTCCAGGGATAAATGGCCTCCTCGCATGTCGAAACGACGTTTATGCCGCGAGCGGCGCATTTCTCGAAGTGAGGATACACATCCGCTATGAAGCTGAACAGCGTCACCACCGCGATATCTGGATCGCACTCGTCGAGCACCGCGTCTGCGTCGCTGCGGATGGGCACGCCGAGCTTGAAACCGAGTTCCGCGTAATCCCCCACATCCATCCCGACCACAGCCGGATTTACGTCGATAGCGCCGACTATCTCGGCGCCGCTCTCGTACAGATAACGGAGTATGACCTTGGCCATCTTGCCGCATCCATACTGCACCACGCGAAGTTTCTGATTATACATGGGAATCCCTCCATCTGGTAAGTTTTACCTGTAAAACAAATGATAGAACATTTCAAACAAAATTTCAACCCTCCGTCCGGCCGCAGACAAATGCCGGAATCGTGCTTCGATCATTGCGGAAATATCAGCGATAAATAAACGGACCGCCGGCCGAGTGTCCGGCAGGCGGTCCGTGACCTGTGATTTTTATTTCAGCAGAACAGTCGTGACGAACGGGACATAGGTCGTTATCAGCAGCACTATCAGGAGGGCCGCCATGAAGCCGAGCATGTTTTTCATCATCTTGCCCATCGGTATATCCGAGATCGCGGACACCATGAAAAGGCATATTCCGTATGGAGGGGTCACGAAACCTATGGCCAGGTTCATGGTGAGCATGACCCCGAAGGTAACGGCGGACATGCCCAGCTGGGAGACGACCGGCAGCAGTATCGGCGCGAAGATGATGGTCGCCGGTATATTGTCGATGACGCAGCCTACGAGAAGCAGAAAAAGATTTATTACGAGCAGAATGACTATCTTATTGCTGGAAATCGAAAGGATGAACTCCGCTATGGAGGCGGGAATATTCTCCAGCGTCAGGAACGAGGCGAACATAGCGGTAAACCCCATCATAAAAAGCGTGACTCCGTTGATCTCCACCACCGACATAAACGCGTCATAAACCTGACTCCAGCTCATCTCCCTGTAGACGAACACGCTGATTACTATGCAGTAGGCCACAGCCACCACCGCGGCCTCCGTCGCGGTGAACACGCCGGAATATATCCCGCCCAGGATTATCACAGGCATCAGGAGGGCCCAGAACGCGTCTTTGAACGCGCCCCAGACTTCGCCGGCCGTCGCCGCGCGCTCCGTCCCGGAGTAACCCCGTTTCTTGCTGGATATATAGCAGGCCGCCACGAGAGCCAGCCCCATCAATATCCCCGGAATGATTCCGGCTTTGAAGAGATCGCTTATCGAGCAGCTCACCACCACTCCGTATATCACGAAGGGAACGCTGGGTGGAATGATGACTCCCACCGACCCGGCCGCGGCCGCTATAGCGCCGCTGAAACCGTCGTCGTAACCCTTTTTGCGCATTTCCGGAATCATGAAGGACCCTATCGCGGATGTCGTAGCGACGGCTGACCCGCTGATTGCCCCGAAAAACATGCAGGCCACCGTAGTGACTATGGCGAGCCCCCCGGTGACGGCGCCGCAGAGGGTGTTGACGAAAGATACTATCCGCCTCGCCACTCCGCCGGTGGTCATGAGGCTGCCGCACAGCATGAAAAACGGGACTGCCATGAGCGCGAAAGAGTTTGCCCCCGACACCGAGGACTGCGTGAACGTCTCAAGAGGGATCGAGGTGCGAAGCATCATTGATATGACCGTGGCCATCCCTATGGCGTAGCCCACCGGAACCACGAGAAGCAGCAGAAAGAACGAACCGAAAAGAATGATCCCCGACATGCGTCAAGCCTCCTCGGCGGGCAGAGGAACGAACAGCGACATAATCTCTCCCGCGAGACGGGGAAACAGCCTTGCGGTGACGCAGATCGAACTTACCGGAAGGGAGAGGAACATGAGGTACATCGGTATCTGCATGGCGGGCGTCAGCATTCCGCGGCGTAACATGCTGCCCGTCACTATAAACCCGTCGTACACCAGAAAAATCGTAAACGCCAGCACCAGCGCGTCCCCGATGATGGCGTGAACGGTTTTGGCCTTTCCCTTCAGGACGGACGAAAGTATCTCGACTCTGATGTGATTGTTGTTCTTGCAGGCTATGCTGGTGCCCATCCAGACCTGCCAGACGAAAATGAAGCGCGTCAGTTCCTCGCTCCAGGAGAGGGAATTGTTGAAGATGTAGCGCATGACGACCTGAACGGCCACCAGGCTCACCGTCGCCACGAAGCTGGCGACCAATACCAGTCCCTCGATTTTATCGTATATCCGTACCAATTTTTTCAACGCCTGCATATCACTCACCTCGCGCAAGACGAAAAATTTTCACGGGGCGGACGCGCTTTGTCCGGCGTCCGCCCATGACAGGACCGTTCAGCTGTTGTATTTCCGAGCTATTTCCACGAGGCTGCCGAATTTATCTTTCAGCGAATCGTAAAGCGGCGCCACGGCCTCCCGGAATTTCGCCCTGTTTTCGTCCGTCAGGCGGGTTATCTCCATACCCTTCTCCGCGAGCTTCTGTATGTAATCGTCCGCCGAAGCCTTGCCGAGTTCGTTCAGATAATCGATCATATATTTCTGGTTGTTGTCCTCGATTATCTTCTTGAGTTCGTCGGGGAGACTGTTCCAGAAATTCTCGCTGATGACCATGCTGTTGATGGCGTAGACGTGGTCCGTGACGCTGAAATACTTCTGCACCTCGTAGAACTGCGCGACGAAGGTGAGGGACGGATCGTTGTCCTGCCCGTCGACAGTGCCGTTCTGGAGAGCGGTGAAGAGCTCCGAGAAGCTCATCGGGGTCGGGTTCGAGCCGAACAGCTTGAACATCTCTATGTATGTGGGGCTCTCCATCACCCTCATCTTGAGCCCCTTCATGTCGGCAGGCTCCGTTATGGGGCGTTTGCTGTTAGTCATGCCGCGCCCGCCGCCGTAGGCGAGCCCCAGGCACATCATGCCGGTGCCGTCGTAGAGCTTTTTTATTTCATCGCCGAAATCTCCCGCGAGGGCCGCTATGACATTGTCGGGACCGTCAAAGAGGAAAGGCATGTCCACTACGCCGAACTTGGGATTGTACGTGCCCATCACGCTGAACGCCGGCTGACACATCTGGATGGTCCCCAGGGCGCACATCTCCGCCATGTCGAAATCGCCGCCCAAAGAACCGTTTGTGTAGTAATCGAACTTGATCTTTCCGCCCGAATCGGCCTCGACCCCGTCGATGAACCTGCGCGTCGCGGACGCCATGTCCGTTCCTTCCTCGGGACCCACCGTGCCCAGCTTGATCCTCACCACTGTGTCCGCCGCGTATCCCCGTCCGGGAAATACCCAGCAGAACGCCGTCAAAACCATAAACACAGACAACACGAGCACAAACAATTTCTTCCTTTTCACCGCGATCACTCCCGATTTATTATGTATTTCCCTCTGCCGGTTTATTTCGCTGAATGTGATGACCCGCGAAATTCCCCTAAAGGCACTGTGATAATTACCGCGACAACTTAATTTCACTTTAGTAATGCGTTTTTTGATTATTAATTAACCGAATAGGCCCATTATCGGTTTCAATAGAAAGCAAAGTGGCCGTTTACAGCGCACAATAAAATAATTCTAGCATAAATACCGTAAAATATGCAACACCGAAGCATACGATCGGATAGCCTTGGCTGTGCACGGGCGGAAGCGTCTCGCCGGCGGTTTTCATCCGCGGGCAGTTTTCGGGCAAAGCCGAACAGTCAGGGCGGATAACCGCCTTTTCGCGTAAAAAATATCAGGCGGGCCGTTCCGGACGAGACAAAATCGCAGCTTCCGTGTTAGGATACGAACTGCAAAAAGGAGCGCATCTATGGATTTTTCACGTGACAGAAGTTTCATGGGCGCCGAGAACATTCCGCGCCTGATGGCGAGGTTTGCCGCGCCGGCGCTGGCGGGTATGCTGGCGAACGCACTTTACAACATAACGGACAGAATATTCGTGGGACAGATAGTAGGACCGCTGGGGATAGCGGCCATTGCCGTATCTTTCCCCTGTATGCTGTTTTTCAACTGCGTTGCCATGCTGATAGGGACAGGGGCGGCCTCGCGGGTGTCCATCCTCCTGGGGGAGGGAAAGAAGGACGGGGCGGAGCGGACTTTCGGCAGTTCGGTCGCCCTGGCGCTCGTCCTGGGCGCGGCGCTGATGGTATTCGGGTATCTGATGTTCGGGCGCATCCTGCTGATGTCGGGAGCCAGCGCCGCTATATACCCGATGGCCGATGAATACCTGTCCTGCATCATAACCGGGACAATTTTCGGCATAATGAGCTTTTCCATCTCGTATCAGATACGCGCCTGCGGAAGCCCTTCCTACGCTATGGGGACGCAGGTCGTGGGGGCCGCCGCCAACATAGCGCTCGACGCGGTCTTTGTGATGGTTTTCGGCATGGGCGTGAGAGGCGCGGCCATTGCCACGGTGATCAGCCAGGGCATCTCCCTGTGCTGGGCGCTCGCGTATTTCAGACTGCCGAACGCCGGGCTGAGGCTGCGCGTGGGATACGTCATAAAACCGGATATAACCTCCCTGGGCAGGATATTCGCCGTCGGCATACCCGCTTCTTTGGTGCAGCTCAACTTCGTCTTTGTCCACGGCATGATAACGAACGCTTCGAGCTCCTATGGGGGCGACATCGCCGTCAGCGCGACCGGCATACTCATGGGGCTCGACTCGCTGCTGTTCATGCCGGCGGTGGCCCTCGGAGAGGCGTGCACCCCGATAGTCGGCTACAACTACGGGGCAGGCAATACCGAGCGCGTCGTGGACACGGTGAAAAAGGGCATGATGATCACCACCGTCTTTTATATGATAAGTTTCACAGTCATAATGCTACGCGCCCCCGCGCTGGCCAAACTTTTCAACTCCGATGACGCGGAGCTGATCCGCCTCACGGCGGTCTGCATGAAATTCGCGAACGCGGCCATACCGGTGATGTCCGTCTCCATCATCTGCACGTCGCTCCTGCAAGGGCTCGGCATGGGGCGGGCGGGACTGGCCCTCGCCTTTGTGCGCTTCGGCGTATTTCTGTGGATACCCCTTCTGATACTGCCCCGGCACTACGGAATCTACGGCGCCTGGGGAAGTTTCCCCATCTCGGACGCGGCGGGCTCGGTCGTCTCGGCTGCCGTCATGATATACACGATAAGGCGCCTCAGAAAGAAAACATTCCTGAAAGACCCGCCCGGCCGATAGCCTCCGCTTTTGCCGCGCCCCGCGGTGCCGAAAGACGCGGATTTGATCCGAAATCGCGGAAACGGCGCGGATCCGGTCCGATCCGCGCCGTTTCCGCCGGTGACGTTTTAAAGGTTCACATTCGGCGTCAGTAGCCGGAGCCGTACTCGAGCGTCTCGCCTCCCGGATATTTTATCGTGTACCGCACCGCGATCTTCTTCGTCTCGCCGGGGGCCAGTTTTATCTTCCATGTGAGCCTGCCCATGTCGTCGCGTTCAGCCCGGGGGTCCATTACCTCAACGCTGACGGAGACGCTGTCCACTATGGAGACCGGCGCCCTGTCGAGTACCGTGACCTCCCGCTCGATATCCATCCCGTTCGTCACTTCCAGGGTGTAACCGTCCCGGAAGGAGCCGCTTCCCGTCCAGGAACTGCCGGACTCCGGGATGAAAGGCGTTTTTTTCGACAGTATCCTGGGCGACATTCCGAACGTGACGCGGGCTTTGGCCGCGGTCTGCTGTATGTACGCCTTGCCGGAGGCCGCTCCGTCGACCGACAGTTCGGCCTCGCCGGGCAGGAAAGATTCCGGGATGACGTCGATGCCGGCGACCACCCAGGCCTCATTGCTCAGATCGGGGATGGCTATCAGTTCCGGCGTGCTTTCCAGCGAGAACTCGCCCAGCTTTATCCTGACCGGGGCGCTGTCGCCGTCTATCCTGCCGGAACCGATCACCGACACATCGGTAAGGGTCGATATCGCCTGGGGCGCGGGGACCGCCTTGGGCGCCGATTCGAAGGCCCCCGCCATCCGCCAGCCCTCGGCGCTGTCGGCCATGACCCCCTCCTGGTAGCTTCGCTGCCGGGCCGACGGGCTCCTCCGAAGGCCCACGGTGTAAGGCATGACCTGGGGATCGGTCACCGACTGCAGAGGGGCGCGGGTATGGAACGAAAAGACGCCGTCGAAGCCCATGCCTGTTCTCTGCCAGGCGATCGCGTTCATGACGGCGTTTATGGCTCCGGACACGCTGTCCAGCCTCATCTCGTACGCCACGTTCCAGCCCGCGTGAGGGGTGAAGGCTTCGAAGATCAGCAAAGAGCTTCCATCGGTGGTTCCGCGGACCCTCACGGCATTCTCGGAGCCGACCCCCCTACGTTCCGTCAGGCTTCTCTCGAGATCCTGGTATTCCTTCAATATCCTGTCGAGAATTTTCCTGGCGCGGGGAAGTTCTATCGCGATATCCGTCAGGGCCGATTCGGCTTCGATGCGCATCTTCTGGGCCCGCATCACGTAGCCGGGGACCTCGTCGGCGCTCATGACCACCGACCATCTGCCGCCGCCCGACGAGTATTGGGGTTCGAAGATCATCCTGGTCTGCTCGAGAGCGGCT
>JAISWP010000222.1 GCA_031271065.1 Synergistaceae bacterium | reverse complement strand
CGATTTCTCCTTTATCTGCATAGTCCCCACTCACGGGGATCCTCACGCAAAGAAATTCCAGATGAGGGCCGCGCGTAAAAATAAAAAAGGAAACTCGTCCGAAGGGTCGGAATGACCGTTTTCCGCGCAAAGGGGCGCTTTTTCGCGGAATGCCGTTTCCCCGGGCCTTTTTGTGAACTCGCCCCCTCCGGCCGGCGGCTATATATGATATAATCTGTGTACATAGGTTTCTACATATATTGGAAGCGGCGGGTGACGTTGATGGCAGGCTCCGCGTTCGATGTGGAAGACGCCTTGGGGCGTCTGATGAACAATAAAAATCTATATAAAAAACTTCTCGATAAATTCGGAGCCGGTTACGGCGACTACGAGGAAAAGGTACGGGCGGCTTTCGGCGCTGATAATTTCGAAGACGCCGTTCATCTTTCCCACACCATGAAGGGGCTTGCGGGAAATCTCGGGGCGGTATCGCTTCAGGAGGCGAGTCTCGATTTGGAAGTGATCGCGAAAGGCGGGGCGCGTACCGACGAACTGGACGGCGCGCTCGATAGGTTTTCGGCCGAACTGAGGCGCGTTTTGGACGAAGTGGCGGAAGGGGTCAAACTGGACTGACGGATTTTTACCGACATTGCCCACGGAGGTGAGTACCATGAAAATCACCGGCATTATTGGTTCGATGACAGGGGCGGAGGCGGCAGGCCGCGCCAGGAAAGCGGAGAAACCGGCGGTTTGTCTGACGGACAGCGCCAGTGTGTCCGATTTTCAGGAAAAGCTGGAGATGGCCGGCGCTAACCTGAGCGCGTCCGACGCCCGCATCGCCGACGTGGAATCGGCCCGCGAGATCATCGCTTACACGAAAAACGGGATACTGTCGAGCGCGGCGCTCTCCATATCGGGACAGGCGAACCAATCCCAGAAGGACGTCATCGACCTGATCCAGTAAGAGAATGAGTCTGCCCTTGATTGTGAGGATCACGATCTTTGTCTGGCCGGCGCGGTATTCATCGTCTGCGGCGCGTTCTATGAGAGACGTATAATATCAGGCTTGGCCATTGGTATTCTTGCTCTGCAATACGGCCCGCGGGATATACCGGGCTTTCGCCGGACGGGATCGATAAAGCGAGCGGGAAAAAAATCGGCTGATCCCGTACGGCCCGCGGACATGATTCGATAAAAAACTGAGGCGCGCCGGCCGGATGCACGAGACATCCGGCCGGCGTTTTTTTTGAGACTCTTCCGCGAAAAACGCGGCGTTTTGCCGTAAAATATAACAGCGACGAGACATTGCCCAGTGCGCAAATCATTCCATATCGGAGGTCGTTATTTATGATAGTCGGTTGTCCGAAGGAAATAAAAAACAGGGAGTACCGCGTGGGTATAACGCCGGCGTCCGCCGCGTCTTACGTCAGAAACGGCCATGAGGTTCTCATCGAGAACGGCGCCGGGGCGGACGCGGGTTTTCCGGACGAGGAATACATCGCTTCCGGGGCGAAGATGGCCCCGGCCTCGGAGGTGTGGGAGAAAAGCGGCATGATAGTGAAGGTCAAGGAGCCGCTGCCGCCCGAGTATCCCCTCATGAGGGCGAACCAGATCATATATACGTATTTCCACTTCGCCGCAAACAGGGAGCTGACCGAAGCGTGTCTCAAGTCGAAGGCGACCTGCGTAGCCTACGAGCTGGTGGAGGAGGACTGGGGCCTGCCCCTTCTCCAGCCCATGAGCGAGGTGGCGGGCAGGATGTCCGTGCTGATGGGGTCGTTCTACCTGGGGCGCAATTTCGGGGGCAGCGGAGTGCTCTCTACCGGAGTTCCCGGGGTCGCTCCCGCCAGGATACTGATAATCGGCGGAGGGGTGGTCGGGACGAATGCCGCCCGCATAGCCGCCGGGCTGGCGTCGTCGGTGATCATAACGGATATCAGTCACAGACGGCTCGAGTACCTGTCCGAGATACTGCCCTTCAACTGCGTTTCCGTCTACAGCGACGAACACGCCATAGCCAGCGCGATAAAGGACGCGGATATAGTCGTCGGGGCGGTGCTCCTGCGGGGGGGCGCGGCCGCGCCGAAACTGGTAAAGCGGGAACATCTCCGCTCGATGCGTCCGGGCTCGGTGTTCGTGGATGTCGCCATAGACCAGGGAGGAGTGGCCGAGACATCCCGCCCGACGACCCACGACGATCCCGTTTTCGTCGAGGAGGGAGTATTGCACTACTGCGTCGCGAACATGCCGGGGGCTTATTCGCGCACTTCGACGATAGCCCTCTCCAACGCGACGATAGGTTACGGCCTTGCTATAGCCAATGAAGGGGCGCTCGGCGCCTGCCGAGGGAACGAGGCGCTGGCTAAGGGGCTGGCGGTCTGCGGAGGCAGCCTGACCGTGCGGGCCGTGGCCGACGCCTTCGGAATGCACGATAAATACGCGGACGCGGACGCGGTTCTGTACAGATAGGCACCAGCCGGATAATTGGACGAGCCGGAGTTCGTCCTCCTTGTAGAAAACGCCGGAGGGGAGGCTTACGTCGTCGGCGGCTGGGTGCGGGACACTCTCCGCGGCGAGGTTCCCCGAGACAAGGATTATGTGGTGACCGGCCTCACGCCGGAGGATTTTCTTTCGGTATTCCCCGGCGCCGTGCGGCTGGGCGGGGGATTTCCGGTGTACGGCCTCAGGATAGGCGGAGCGATGTGCGACGTGGCCTTCGCGAGGCGCGACGTCAAAAACGGCAGGGGGTACAAAGGCTTTTCCGTATCGTCTGACAGGGAAACGCCGATAGAGGACGATCTTTTCAGACGGGACACGACGATAAACAGCATGGCGCTCCGTCTCCGGACCGGCGCTATAATCGACCCGTTCGGAGGTCTGTACGATATTGAGCGCCGAGTCATCAGGGCGGTCTCAGAGTGTTTCACCGAGGATCCCGTGCGGGCGCTGCGGGCGGCCCGGCAGGCCGCGGAGTTCGGTTTCCGGATAGAACCTGACACCGTGAGGCTGATGGGCATGTGCCGGGACGAACTCGCCTGCGAGCCCAGGGAGCGGATCGTGCGCGAGATGGCCCTTGCGCTCTCCGCCGCCCGCCCCTCCGTTTTTTTCAAGAGCCTTCTGGAGGCCGGGCTGCTCGGCGTCACGTATCCTCAAGTGCACGCTCTGTCCGGCGCGGAGCCGTACGATCCCTGCGGAGATTTCGGCCGTTCCATGGAATCCCTGGACGCCGCCTCCTCGATGACCTGCAGAGCGGAGGTTCGGTTCGCCGCTCTGTGCGCCCTCCTCGGCGGCATCCCCTCGGGACCCGCCGGCGCGGGCCGCGAGGTATCGCGCGTACCGGCCCTCGATGCCTGGAAACGTTCGATGCCGTTGCCGAAACGCTGGACCGAATGCGCGGAGTTCGTCATAAAAGAGATGGCTCACGTCCGCGAGGATGCGGACCCGCGTGAAACGGCGGGCCTGCTTGTCCGGATGAGGCGGCATCCGATCGGCCCCGACGGGTTTGCCGCGGTGATGAAGTCGTGGGGCAGAACGGCGGACTATATCGAGGACCCGGAAAGATATTACAGGGCTATGGGCGAAATCACAGGCGGTTCTATCCCATCCCGCTTATCCGGTCCGGCTCGTGGGGAGTGGATGGCCGAACGGCGGGCCGAGGCTGTCTCTGCCTGCCGTTCCATGCTGAAAAAAAACGGGCCGTGACAGCACTTAGTAGTACTGCACAGCCCGGGCGGATATCCGCACGAGATATCGTCTGTCGTCTGCGTATGGCCGTCTGCGGTTTGCCGTTACCGCTGAGGAGTTATCTGGTCGGTGTTCCGGGTTAGAGTTGTTTTTAGCCTGCGTCTCAGTTTTTGTACGCGGGCGCTTACGGCCTGCTGAGTCAGGCCGAGTTCACGGGCTATGTCGGAGTGTGTCGATCCGTCCATCAGACGGTCCGCCAGACGCATTTCACCGGGTTCCAGCAGCCGCTCCAGCGCGTCCTCGATCTCCATCCGTTCGATGTCGTCTCCGCTTCTTTCGTCCGCCAGATTCTCGTCCGTAAAAGCCGCGTCGGCGTCGTCACCGCCGCAGCCCTGCGCGATCGGGACGGTTTCACAGCGGCGCCGCAGGCGAGCCGCCGCGTCTCTCACCATACCTTTGAGCGACGAGGCCAGTATGCCCTTCGCCCGCTTTTTGGAGTGTTCGCGCAAGACTTTCAATATCGCCAGATACCCCTCCTGCATCAGGTCCTCCCGCTCCGCTCCTCTCCCGGCGTATCGCGACGCGTAATTCGCGACCTTCCTGGCGTTTTCCGCGATGACTTCCGAAACTTGCTTTTTTGTGACTCGGGATTTGTTTTTCGGCGGTTTTTCCCCGTGCATGCTCTTGCCTTCCTTTCGAAGTATGAGGTATTAGTGTGGTTGACAGAGGAAGATGTTACACTACTTTTTAATTAAAGCCTACGTGTATATAATTCTTCTCTTCTCCGCAAATTACCTCTGTGAAACCGGCGTCAAAGGCATAAAGCCTGAGAGGTTTCTGTTCGTCCGGACGTGCCGAAATATCCGCGGCGCGCCCCGCCATATGCAGGCTGCGGGACGCGCCGCCGACCGCGCGGTTGTGCTGTTCGCACCTGTATCCGCTCGTAAGAGAGATGGGGCGTCCCCACAGGGCGCGGAGAGCCTCCAGCATCGCTATCAGCTCCGGACGCAGTTTCACCGTGCCGCAGCATCCGCACTGAAACTCCCTGAGCTTGAAATGCGGGGAGATCCTGATATCGTTCAGCCTCATGCCTGCTCCCCGCTCCTGGAAAGACCGGCTATAGCGCTCTCGAGCCTGACAATGGCGCTGGTGAGTTCGTCCAGCCGCCGCTCCATTCTGATCAAGAGATAGCCGGCCACCGCTATCGAAAATGTGCTTTCCGCCGCGCTTATCAGGAATTCCTGCATGTCGATCCCTCCTGTGCAAAAGGGAGGGCGGACAGGCCGCCCTCCCGCTCATCCGCCCTAAAAGAGCGTCGTGACTGTGCGCTCGATTATGCTGGCGCCGAGTTTGGCCGTGGGGTCGTACACAAAGACGCCGCTCGCTATGAAAGCGTCCATGGCCGCCTTGACCTCGTCCGCGGTGAGGTTTTCCCTGCACGGCTGCAGGGAGACTGTCTTAGGTTTCCCGGCCGCGGTGTCGAACTTCATTCCAAGTGTCAGAGTAGTCTCGCTCATTGCATTCCCTCCTTTTTATGCCGTCGCGCTCTACAGTTCCAGGATGTCGGCTCTGCGCAGGGTGATCTCCTCTACGCTGAACTTCACCAGGTCTCCCGCCGCTTCCGCGGCCGAGGCCAGGTCGTCCGCTCCGGAATTGCCCCTGATGCCGCCGAGAGAGATGTTTTTGTAAACGGGTTTGTCTCCGTTCACCTCGCCGGTGTCCAGCTTGAAAGACATCCTGATGTCCCGCACCGATATACTCGCCATTTCCCATTCCCCCTGTCGTATGGTTTTTAAGGCCCGGGGCCCCGCTGCCTATACGGGTACCAGTGGGCTGTTCCCGCGCTTTTAACAAGCGTGCGTCAAAAAATAAGGATAATTAATGCGAAGAGGTTGTAAAACTTATCGACTGCGGTATTCGGCGAGAACTTTTTCGTAAATTTTTACGAGATGAAAGGCATGTTTTTGGACGGTGAAGACCTCAAGACGCTTTTTCATGTTTTCCTTCATGGACGATATGGCGTTCCCGCTCATCGCCAGAACCGCTTCCATTGCGAGCGAGAGTCGCTCGGGCGAACGGGGCGGCACAACCAGCCCCTCGGCTCCGTCATGTATTATCTCGCCCGGACCTCCGCTGTCGGTCACAATAACGGGCAGCCCGGCTGCCATCGCCTCGAGGACGATGATCCCGAACGGCTCTCCAATGGATGGCAGTACGAAACAGTCCGCGGCCCAGAGCCAGGGTCTGATGTCCGGGACGAAGCCGTCCGATATGACGACCGAATCAGATACGCCCAGTTCCCCGGCGAGACGGAGATAAGAGTCCTTGCACTCTCCGTCCCCGGCCAGGAGCAATTTCACGTTCGGTCCGCGTTCGCGCAGCGCGGCGAAGGCTTTTATAAACACGTCGAACCCCTTTATGGGGCGAAATGCTCCGGCGGAGACGAAGGCCCTGTCGCCGGCTCCGAGGCCGAGACGCCGCCTGAAATCCTCCCGTACCGCTCCATCCGGCCTGTATTTTGATATGTCGATGGAGTTGTAAGTCACCTCAATTTTCCGAGGGTCGAGACCTTTGGAGGCCATGCTGTTTTTCGCGGCTTCGGAGCAGGCGGTGAAATAATCCGCTCCTGTGTAATATTTCTTCTTGTAGTGGGTCCCGTCGAGAATCGCGACGACGGGAATTTTCAGAAAGCGCCCCCAGAAACCGGCGATGCCGGCCGCGTTCGAGCCCCTGGTGTGCACTATGTCCGGCGCGAGGCGGGAGACTATTCGGGGGTATCCGAAATTGACGACAGGCAGGTTCGAGACAAAAGGTTTCCACGCGACGGCGTCGACGCCGTTTGCGAGGGCGGCGGACGCCATATTGCCCCCTGGCCGGCAGAGCAGGGCTTGATCGACGCCCGTTCGCCCCAGCTCCTTCATGAGGTCTATCCACGGTACGCAGAATGTGACGTCCGCCGAATCCACGTAATGCAGTATTTTCATCGGGCCCGCATCCTGTAGTACAGGCCCGGCGCGGTCAAGAGGCAGAGCGATTTCAGGAATACTTCCGGCTTTTTCGCGGCGTACCTGCGGCTCGACCGGAGGATGTCCCGCACCTCCCGAGACGCCAGAATCTCGTCGAAAGCTCGTCTGTCTTTCTGCCAGGCGCAGAGGGTGAGGCGCTTGATGTATGCGGTCGGCAGCAGGAAGCGGTTCGCTATTTCGGCAAGCTTCTTCGACCCGGATCGTTCGGTCAGAAAGCGCGCCATCCGGAAATGGGATTCCGTGAAGTCGGCGTAGCGCCTCAATTTTTTTTCGCCGAAGGATCTGTCCGCCGCGGAGGCCATGTTCGCGTGGTGCATGTAGACGAAGGGACACTCCGGCGAAAACGCGGCATGTCCGGCCACTGAGAGAGCCTCTATGACGAACTCCACATCCTGCCCGTGCGAACAGCCCTCCGCGAACGACAGGCCGCGGGAGAATATAAAATCCTTTCGGAAAAGCATGGTCCAGACAGTCGGGTCGATTTTTTTAAAAATTCTCATGACGGCAAGATCCTCGGCTGTATAACCGCGCGACGGATCGAGCTTAACTGGGAACCGGTCCTCTTTTCCCGTGCGCATATCCCTCGAGCGGAATCCGCAGAAGGCTATGTCGGCGCCGCTGACGGAGATAACGCCGTGCAGTATCGTCAGGAAATCAGGGTCTGCCCTGTCGTCGGCGTCCATAAAGAGCAGATATTCGCCGGAGGCCGCCTTCATGCCCTCGTTGCGGGCGGCGCTGACCCCGCGGTTGGATTCCAGTTCTATCAATTTCCACGGCCTGTCTCCCGCCAGCAGCGCACGCCGGGCGGCGGCGGCGGTGCCGTCTTTCGAAGCGTCGTCGGCGACGATGACCTCCAGATTGCGATACTCCTGCGCAAAGACGGACCTCAGTGTGGGCTCTATGGTGTTTTGCGCGTTATAAGCGGGAATCACGACACTTATCATCGGCAGCATGATGAATTTACCCCTGACTAAGATTGAAATAAACGCGACATGAGTATACACTAATTTCATGCAGGGAGACTCTGAGGAAACGCAGCCGCTGAATATAATCCACATACTCCCCGAACTCGAGGAGGGGGGGGTGGAGCGTTTGGTGCCTGTGTTCGCCAACATACAGTCGAGGCTCGGCCACAAAGTCTGCGTCGTTTCGAACGGCGGCAGGCTGGAATCTCTTTTGTCCCCTGAAGTGGAGCATATAAAACTGCCGGTGCACAGAAAAAACCCCTTTGTGGGGATCGAGTGCGCTATGCGCCTTGCCCCGCTGGTGAGAAGGGACAATATATCGATCATCCACGCGCACTCGAGAATCCCGGCCTGGGTGAGTTATTTTACGAAGGTGTTCGCCCGCAGGGCGAAATTCATCTACAGCGCCCACGCGCGCTTCAGTACATTGAACTACGGTTCCTGGGCCATCTCCAGGGCGGACGGCGCTATATGCGTCTCCCGCTCGGTGCGGGATCACATGAGAAAATGGCTGCCGCGCGACGAACGCAAAATCCGCGTGATATACAACTCTCTGCCGGGAAAAACCATTCCGTGGCGCGGTTCAGGAGACAGCGAAAAAAAACACCTGCTCTTTGTGGGGCGCATCAGCGACAGAAAAAAACCCATCACTCTGGTCGAGGCCCTGGCCGGCGCGGAGAACGGGAACTGGACGCTGGACATGCTGGGCGACGGCCCGCTTCGCCCGGCGTTGGAGGCGAAAATCCGCGAACTGGGGCTGGAGGACAGGGTGTTCCTGCGCGGCTTCAGCAACACGGCCGCGGAGGCCTTCGCGGGGTGCGATCTGTTTTTGTTCCCCTCCCAGGACGAGGAGGGGCTGCCTTTAGTGCTGATAGAGGCCTTCGCGTCGGGAGCACCGGTCATAGCGTCCGACATTTCCTCTGTGAGGGAACTTACAGCCCGCGAGGGAGAGCGTCCCAGCCCGGAGCTGCTTCCCGTGGGCGACGTGCGGGCATGGAGGGGCGCGATAGAACGTTTTCTCGAAGGGACATACATGCCGTCCCTTAAGATGACCATAAAACGCCAAAGCGCGGAGGATATGGTCGGCTCCGCGACAGATTTTTACAGGGAGATACTCAAGTAACCTCCGATGCACATCCCGAAGCTGTCTTTGTTCATCATAACCAAAAACGAGGAACGCCGTTTGCCGATGGTGCTGGAGTCCGTCAAGGGGCTCGCCGACGAGATAGTGATCGTGGACTCGGGCAGCACGGACGGGACGGAGCGGGTGGCCGAAAGGTACGGCGCAAGGTTTATTTACCACGAATGGGAATCATACGACCTCCAGGCAAAGTGGGCGGAGGAACAGTGCGCCCACAGATGGGTGCTGCGGCTCGACGCCGATGAAGTAATCTCTTCAGAGCTGGCCGAAGAGATTATGGAAGTCCGGAGGACCGGCACAAAAGACGCGTATTGGCTGCGCATCGCCGACATGATAGTGGGGCGTTCCAGGCCCAATCCGTGGGTATGGCATTATAAGCGGGTGCGGTTGTATCATCGCGGGGCGTATTCGATGACTGGCACAACCGGGCACGACGTCGCCCAAAAGATAGATCCGAACGCCACGGAAGAGTTGCTGAAGGGATTTGTACATCATTTTTCGTTCTTATCGATATACCACCTTATCCAGAAACACAATTTCTATTCCAGCGAGCAGATCCGCCAAGCCGTAATCGATGGTAAAAATTATTCTCCCTGGCGGATGGTGGGGGCCATGTCGTTCAACTTCTTAAAAAGGTTTATCATAGATAGGTTTTTCCTATATGGTTTTTGGGGGTTTATATACTCCATGGATTACGCTTTTTTGAGATTTTTGAAGTTCTCGAAGTTCTACGAACACAATCAGCTGGTGAAATACAAATATCCGCCTAAGGACAACTGATTTCGCAAGGATAAAACGAATACACAGATGCCTAATGTATTTGCTTTTCAAACCGAGTAAAACTAAGAGATTGAAAAACCTAGTACAAAGAATTTTATACATTATAAAATCCGTTCTCTATGCCTTCCAAAGCGCAGAACAGAATAAAGTCCTCGAAATCCTGTGAATACATCAATAACTTCTTATCCGGCATTATGTCAAACCCACCCGTCTCGTTTTAAAACTCAGACACTATTCTAACACGTGAGATTGTATAATATTCTTGAGTATGTGACAAAGATAGGAGTAATTGTATGCCGCCTTTAATCAGCGTCGTCGTCCCCGCGTATAATTCCGCTGGGAAAATAGCGGTTACACTGGGGTCCCTCATCGCTCAGGATTATGAAAACCTGGAGATCATTGCCGTGAATGACGCGTCGGGAGACGACACCGCCGATGTTGCGCGGGAAGTTCTGGGCAATAGTTCCCGCCCGTGGAAAGTCATAGATCATGAAGTCAACAGAGGTGTCAGCGTTGCGCGGAACACGGGGATGGACGCGTCCAGGGGAGAGTATCTGGCTTTCGTTGACGCGGACGACACGGTCGAGAATGACTATATATCCGGTCTTTTTCGATCCATTGAGGCAACAGGCGGCGACGTCGCGGTATGCGGGTATAAGACCCTCGACGAAGCGACCGGCACAGTAAAGGTCAACCGTCCGAGTGTCGATTTAATGAAACTGTCCT
>JAISWP010000221.1 GCA_031271065.1 Synergistaceae bacterium | reverse complement strand
GCCCATGACAAATTGGGGATGATCGACGTGGAAATAACCTCTCCGCGTCCTCTTTCGCCCGAACAGTTATCGGCGTTGTCGGAGGGAATCCGCCGGTCGATCAAAAAAAATCCGGAGCTGTCCGTAAGGCTTGACGATTCGCTGCTCGGAGGCGTCAGGGTGATAGCGGGCAACCGTATGACCGACTATTCGATAGGGCGAAAGATATTGAGGCTCAGAGAGGTTCTTCGCGAGAAAGTGGTGAGTAAATGAACAGCGGCCTGCGGGATATAAGCTCATTGATAAAAAACGAGGTCCTTGGCTTCATCGCGTCTCCTGAAGCCAGCGAGGTCGGGCGGGTGATGCAGGTGGGCGACGGCATAATTCACGCCATAGGCCTGGACAATGTGATGAGCGGAGAGCTGGTGCGTTTCGACGACGATGTGATGGGAATCGCCATGAACCTGGAGCTGAACGGCGTCAGCATCGTGCTGCTCGGCGGTATGAAGGGGATAAGGGAGGGGGCCCTGGTGCGCAGGACCGGCAAGATAGCGGAGGTCCCGGCGGGGGACGCCCTGCTGGGACGCGTAGTAAACGCCATCGGCGAGCCATTGGACCGCAAGGGGCCCATCCGGACCGGCAAATACCGCCCTATAGAACGCGTAGCGCCGGGAGTGCTGGCGCGCCGGACCGTAAACGTCCCGCTGCTCACCGGCATCAAGGCCATAGATTCGATGATACCGATAGGCAGAGGGCAGAGGCAGCTCATAATAGGCGACAGGCAGACGGGAAAGACCGCCATCGCCGTCGATACGATCATCAACCAGAGGGACAAGAACGTCAAATGCGTATACGTGGCGATAGGACAGAAGATGTCCACCGTGGCGGACATAACTAAAACGCTTGCCGACCGAGGAGCCCTCGACTACACGGTCATCGTCGCGGCGGGCGCGGCCGAGCCGGTGACGATGCAGTACCTGTCGCCCTATTCGGGGGTCGCTATGGGCGAGGAGTGGATGCAGAACGGCGACGACGTGCTCATTGTATATGACGACCTCTCGAAGCACGCGGCGGCCTACAGAACCATGAGCCTTCTGCTGCGCAGGCCGCCGGGAAGGGAAGCGTACCCCGGAGACGTTTTCTACCTCCACTCGCGCCTTCTGGAACGCGCCGGACGGCTCAACACCGAGAACGGAGGCGGTTCGATAACGGCTCTTCCGATAATAGAGACCCAGGCAGGGGATATGTCCGCGTACATACCGACCAACGTTATCTCCATAACCGACGGCCAGATATACCTGGAAACGGTGGCCTTTAACTCCGGCATCCGCCCCGCCATAAATCCGGGGCTGTCCGTCTCCCGCGTGGGAAGTTCGGCTCAGGTCAAGGCAATGAAGAAGATCGCCGCCCCGATACGCATGGAACTCGCCCAATACAGGGAACTCGCGTCCTTCGCCCAGTTCAGCTCAGACCTGGACGATGAGACAAGGGCTCGCCTCCGTCATGGGGAACGGATTGTGGAGACCCTCAAACAGGAGCAGTTCAGCCCCTTCCGGCTGGAAGATGAAATACTGGTCCTGTACGCGACAGTAAAAAAATATCTGAATGACGTCAATATCGAGAAAATCCTCCCCTTTGAGAACGGTCTGGTCGAATATTTCAGGAGCAACTACGGCGGCCTCATGGAAGAGGTAGCGGAGAAAGGGCTCGAACCGGATCTGGAAGGGAAAATTATCCGGGGGATAGAGCAGTACAGGCAGTTCGTCCACGAAGAGCATATCTTCTGAGGATCCGCGGGGAAACGACATGGAATCGGTTCAGGGTTTGAAATTGAGGCTGCACAGCATATCCAGCACGAGACAGATCACCAGGTCCATGCAGATGATCGCGTCGACAAAGATTCAGAAAACTCTGCGGCGCATGCAGCGGAACGCGCCGTACGTCGAACATTTCGCCGGGATTATCCGCGATGTTATGCGTTTTACCCGAGGCGTCCGTCACAGGTACGTCGCTCCGCCTGACGCGGGGCGCTCCGCGATAATAGCTGTCAGCGGGGACAGGGGATTGTGCGGCGCTTACAACTCGAACGTGTGCAGGGAGGCCGTCACGCAGATCAGGCGCATGAACAGGGATGTCCGCTGCGTCGCGATCGGGAGGAAGATGCGCGATCACCTGCGCAGAAGAAAGTACATCGTGGAACGGGCTTTCGACGGGGCGTCCGAATCCCCGTTTTACGGGACTGCCAGGGATGTGAGCGCGACCGCCGTCGAAATGTACAAACAGGGAGCGGTGGACTCCGTATTCATCGTATATACGCAATACGAATCCGCGCTCTCCCTGCTGCCAATTACAAAACGGATCCTGCCCCTTTCGGTTCCGGATGAGAATGACGCGGACCCCCGAGGACGTCAGATGCGCTTTGAGCCGGGCGCCGAGGAAGCGCTGGAATACATCGCGCCGCTCTATCTGTCGGCGAGCGTATACGGCGCGATGCTGAACGCCGCCGCGTGCGAACAGAGCGCCAGAATAATGAGCATGGACGCGGCTTCGAGAAACTGCGCCGATATGATCGAACGCCTGTCGCTCCGGTACAACCGGCTGAGACAGAGCGGCATAACGCAGGAACTGAACGAGATAGTGAGCGGCGCGGAAGCGCTGCTCACTACGGAAGAGAGTTGATACGCATGGCTGGTTCCAAGGGAAGGGTGGCGCAGATCACCGGCGCGGTTCTCGACGTTGAATTCCCCGAGGGAGATATCCCGGAGATCTACGACGCCCTGGAGATAGCGGCTTCGGGGAAAACTCTTATAGCGGAGGCGGCCCAGCAGATCGGGGACAACATCGTACGATGCGTGGCGCTTGATTCCACTGACGGATTGGCGAGGGGCGCGGAAGTGGTAAACAGCGGCGGGCCGATATCGGTCCCGGTCGGAGACGATACGCTTGGACGCATGTTCAACGCGCTGGGACGCGTCATCGACGGAGGAAAGGAAGCGGAGGGATACGAAAGGCGGCCGATTCACAGACGCCCGCCAGACTACTCGGAGCAGGCCGACGCGGTCGAAATGCTGGAAACTGGGATAAAGGCGATAGATCTGCTCTGCCCCTACGCAAAAGGGGGCAAGGTGGGCCTTCTGGGAGGAGCGGGGGTCGGCAAGACCGTCCTCATAATGGAGCTTATTCGGAACATAGCCGCGGAACACGGCGGATATTCGGTCTTTACCGGCGTAGGGGAACGCACCAGGGAGGGAAACGACCTCTATTTCGAAATGAAGGGATCGGGGGTTCTGAGCAAGACCGTCCTGGTCTTCGGGCAGATGAACGAACCGCCGGGCGCTCGTATGAGAGTGGCTCTGACCGGTCTGACCGTGGCCGAATACTTTCGGGACGTAAAACGCCAGGACGTTCTGCTTTTCATAGACAATATATTCCGCTTCGTCCAGGCCGGTTCGGAGGTGTCCGCGATGCTGGGACGTATTCCCAGCGCCGTGGGCTATCAGCCGACGCTGGCAACTGAGATGGGTTCCCTGCAGGAGCGCATAACCTCGACCAAAAGCGGATCCATCACGTCGATACAGGCGGTCTACGTACCGGCGGACGACCTCACCGATCCCGCTCCGGCCGCTACGTTCGCGCACTTGGACGCCACCACCGTGCTGTCGAGGAGCATAGTCGAGCAGGGCATATATCCGGCTGTGGATCCGCTCGCGTCAAACTCCAGGATATTGAGCCCGAAGACCGTAGGGCACATGCATTATGAAGTGGCCCGTGACGCGCAGAGTATCCTGCAGCGTTACAACGAACTGCAGGACATAATAGCGATACTTGGCCTCGACGAACTGTCCGAAAACGATAAGCTCATCGTCAGCAGGGCGCGCAGGATACAACGTTTCCTCTCCCAGCCCTTCTTCGTGGCGGAGAATTTCTCTGGAGCACCGGGCAGGTACGTCCCTCTGCCGGAGACGCTGCGCGGCTTCAGGGAGATCGTGGAGGGAAGGTTCGATGAAGTGGCTGAGAACCACTTCCTCAACGCCGGACCGATAGACGACGTGATAAAGAGCGCGAAGGAAGCGCGGAAGACGGCCTGAGGATTCAACATGGAAGGACAAACGGATAAAAAACTCAGATTGAGGGTGCTCACGCCGCGCGGCTCGCTCTGCGATCAGGATGTGGATTACGTCATATTCAGATCGGCGGAGGGAGACGCCGGCATACAGATCGGCCACGAGCCGTTCACGGCGACGCTCAACGAGGGTATGCTGGTGTATCGCGCAAACTCGGAGGCGCACACTCTGGTCGTCCTGGGGGGCGCAGCCTCCGTGCTGGACGATGAGGTCACCGTGATTTCCGAGATCGCGGACCACCCGAACAGGATAAAGCAGACCATCAAAGAACTGGCGCGGGCGCGGGCCGCGCTCGCCGAAGAGGAACGCAAGGGGAGCATGGATATACAGGTCATGGAGATGGGCTTGCGCCGCGCTCTGGTTCGGATCGACGTGAGCGCTTACTCGATAATCAAGGGGCGCGCGGGCATTATGGAGTTCGGCGAAGACGCGCGCGAGGCCGGCAATGGCGGCGATTAGCGGGGAATTTGAAGGGGACGGGCGCGAACTGTCACAGACGGCGCGGCGTCTTGCGGTGTCTCTGACGTTGGCGTGCGCGGCGTTTTTGGCGGCATATACGGCGCCGCGCGTTTTCGGCGTCAGGTTCGGAAGCCCCTGGAGATTCGCCGCGGGGCTTGCGGCCGGGTGGGCCTGTTCGATGGTGAAGGTGCGGATGATGACGAGATCGTTTTTCAGGATGATGAGACCCGACGGGGGAAGCATCATGACGAGCCTCATTATCG